>JAJZGN010000229.1 GCA_021798435.1 bacterium
CTACGACGGCAAGTACCGGGAGCTGCCGTACCTCGCCCAGTGGATCCCGCCGCCCCCCACCGCCGGCTGAGCGGGGCGGGGCCCAGCCCCACCCCGCTCCGGAGCGTCAGACGGGGGTCGCGGCGCCGGTCTCGGGTGCTTCCATCTCACGCCGTACTGAGACCCGGGCCAGGACGAAGTAGACGAGACCACCCACGATGATGCCCAGCGCCCAGCTGAAGTCGGCGCCTCCCGTGGCCTTGGAAAGCGGGCCCACGAAGGGCGGGAAGGAGAAAGCGGCGTCAATCCAGATCATGGCCGCGGCCATCCCCAACCCCTGAGCCACCAGCGCCCGCCAGTTGAACCCACCGGCGCGCCAGTAGATGCCCCCGCGGCGGTTGCCGAGGTCGGTGGGGCGATAGCTACCCCGCCGCAGCAGGTAGTCGACCATGACGATGCCGAACCAGGGCCCGAGCCAGACCACGATGTAGTTGAGGAATCCGGCCAGGTCGGTGTAGAAGTTGCCCTTGAAGATCACCAGTGCGGTCACTCCCCCCGCCACCAGGGTGTCGATGACCACGGCTCCCCAGCGCCGCACCCGAACGCCGAGCGCCTGCAGGGTGACTCCCGAAGAGTAGAGGTCGAGCGAGTTGATGGCGAACAGCTGAGGCAGCGCCAGGATCAGGAAAGGCCAGAAGAACCAGCTGGCAAACGAGGCGGGAACGCCGGTCACCGCCGTGACCTTGGGGCTGATGGTGAACGCTGCGGCCCCCAGCAGCTCCAGCAGGATCGAAGGGATCGCCCCACCAAGGGTCGCAGCCCAGAAGGTCTTGGCCCGGCGGGTCGCCCTGGGGAGGTAGCGCGAGTAGTCGGCGGCGTTCTCCGTCCAGCCCAGCCCGCCCGCCGAGACGATCAGCACCACCGCTGTGGTCCACACCGCCCAGGACGCCTGCTGGTGGAAGTGACTGAGGTTCACGTGGGGGATGACCAGCACTGCCATCACCACGAACAGGACGATGAAGACGTAGGAGAGGTAGCGGAGGGTCTTGGTGATCATGGCGTGGCCCAGGAACGGCACCACGAACTGGATGGCCACCGCCGCCAGCACCAGGGCAATCTTCAGCCCCGTACTGCCGGCGACCCCTCCCCGGGCGAACATGGCGAGGGCCACCAGCACGACCAGCACGATCCCCTCGATCTCAAACCCGACCTGGGTGATCCAGTTGAACAGGGCCACCACCCGGTTGCCGTTGAGCCCGAAGGGGGCCCGGGAGACCATGAAGGCCGTGGTTCCGGTCTCGGGGCCGAGCAGGCTGGCGAGGCCAAGGAAGGCATAGAAGACGTTGCCCACCAGGATCGCCAGCACGGCCTGGCCGAACGAGAGCCCAAAGGAGATGATGAGGGCGCCGTAGACCAGGAATTCCACGTTCCAGATCCCGCCAGCCCAGAGCCAGAAGAGTGCCGTTGGCGTCATCTTCCGCTCCCCGTCGGGGATTAGCTCGATCCCCCGCCTCTCCACCTTGAAGGCGGAGTAGTCCTCGCCGACGCCCGCGTACGCGTTCGGGTCCAAGTCCATCGGTTGACTGGTGGCCAAGCCTCTTCCCCTCCTGATGGGCTCTAGTGCACCGCCGTCTCCACTCCTGCAGGCCTTGGCCTGCTCCGCACATTGTCGGCCATATCTAGTGGCGTGTCAACGGCCCGGCCACAAGATGCTGCGGTGGCGGCGCGACCAGCGGCTGAGTCGGCCCTGGGCTCGGGCGCCGGCGGCGGCCCTCACTCTTGGGCCGCCGTCTGTGCGGCCCGCATCAGGTCGGCGAGCCAGGATCGCCAGCCCTCGGCCACCTCATAGGTGTCCAGGGACGCCGCCACCGGCCGCACCAGGCCGGCGTGGCTCAGGGCCTGAAGGTGGTAGGCCGCCTCCTCCTCGGCCAGCTGCACCGCCGACGCCAGATCGACAGTGCTCCTCGGCCGCTCCAACAGGGCCCGAAGGAGGCCCAGCCGCGCCGCTCCCCCCACCACGTGGAGCAGGTCCGAGGCCGCATGCAGCTGGGGGTCGACGTGGTCCGCTCCCACCGCCGCCCGCAGGGACTCCCGCACCGAGCGCTCACCCCGGTGGGGCAGGTACTGGGTTCGCATCAGGGCCTCGCCCACGGTGGCCCCCGCGCCCTGGCGAGTGAGGAAGAGGTAGAGAGCGGCGATGGCGGCCACCACCACCGCGAGGTCCGCCCAGCTGGCCGATGGTCCCACCCCGCTCACCCGCCTCGCGATGGCAGCCAGCCCGGTCAGAATGCTGGCCACCACCGTGACATCCACCGCCACCGCGAGGCCGGTCCTGAGTCCCACGGGAAGGCGGACGAGCGACTCACGATGTCCAGCGGGCGCCCGGCGGATGGCGAGGTAGCCCCCCACCCCGATCACCACCAGGATGACCCCCTGCACCGCCAGGCTCGACACCTTGGTGAAGAGGTGCTCGAGGGGAATCCCGACCACGGTCCCTAGGGCCACCCACACCACGACCCAGAGGGCCGTGCTCGGCAGCATCCCGATGAGGAAGTCGCGGCGCCGCACCCCCAGCGCTCCGGCGACCAGGGTGGTGTAGATCCGCAGACCTGGGATCAGCCGCGAGACCGCGATGTCCAGTGGCCCGGCCGCCCGGATTCGCTTTTCCACCTTGTCGAGGGCCTTCTGCCGGTGAAGCCGGGCGGCCAGCGCCGCAAGCCCTCTCTCTCCCACCACCTGGGCCCAGCTGAACCCCAAGAACGCCCCCGCCGAGCAGGCGACTATCGCCAGGGGGACGAAGAGGTAGGGCTGGAGCCCTCCGGTGGCGATGAGCAGCCCCGCCGCCAGGAGGGTCAGCTCTCCCGGGGCGAACGGCAGTGGCACGCCCGCCTCCTCGACCAGGAGGAGGGAGCAGAGGAGGATTATCGCGACCGCGCCATGGAGGCCGGTGATCAGGCCCATGGCCGCCCCGCCATCCAGGCTGCCCGCGCGGTGTCACTCCGCCCGCCCACGGTGCGGTCGCCACCCCTCCGCCAGGGGAGGCAAGCCCCCAGAAGCATCTCGGATTTCGGCGTTTTAGGAGGCGCAGAGACGGAAGAAGCTCCCCGTACGATGGATTGAGTAACCAAAGACCATCGAGGGGGAGCCCCGTGCGCATGGTAGTGGAGGTGGAGGC
>JAJZGN010000029.1 GCA_021798435.1 bacterium
CGATCTGAGGTCGCCACCCGTGACCACATGCCCCTCCCGGTCGATGAGCAGGTCGCGGATCAGTTCACCCGCCTCGTTGCGCAGCTGCGGATGGCTGGTCGCAATCTGCGCGTGTTGGACACGTTGATCGCGGCCACCGCGCTGGCTCACGAGGCTGCTGTGGCAACCCAGGATGACGACTTCGACGATCTGCCGGGCCTGACTGTTCTGAAGGTCTGAACGAGACTGTGGCAGGGTGGGCGCTGCCCCATTCGGACGGTGGGCGGTGAGGCCGGAGAGCAAGAACGTTTCCGGAGGCCACTCAGCCCGCCGCCGCAGAAGTGCATCCGGCCCTAGAGCGAAGGGCGCGGGCCGCTGGCCGTCGCTTGCTACGGAGACGGGGCCACCCTGTTGCCACGAACTAGGGACCACCTGGCCCGTGAGATCGAAGGCCGCGGCTATGTGGAGCGTTGGGGTCCTCGGCCAACACGGCTAACCAGTGGCCGTAGGCGCTGGGGGGGTGGAGGGGCCGCAGGGCTACCATGTCGCGCCTGCAGGTCGGAGTACGCGAGCTGCGCAATCGCACCAGTCACGTGATTGAGGCCGTCCGCAGCGGCGAGCGAGTTAGGCTCACCGTCCGCGGTGATCCGGTTGCCGACATCGTCCCCCACGGCGAGCGCTACCGCTGGCTGGCTGGTGATCGGCTGCCGACCGAGCTGAAACGGCTGGCAGCGGACCCGGGACTGCAGACGCACCTGGACGAAACCGTGGCTCAGACCCTGGGGGACCTTGAACGCCGAGGGGGCCGGCCTTTTGGACCCACCAGTCGTCATCGCCCGGGAGTCCGGCGGACCCCTGGGGGTCCTTCCGGAGCGGGTGGCGATGTCGGTTGTGACCATCGGGGAGCTGCAGCTGGGCGCGCCTGGTGTGGGACTGTCGCACCGCCGGGGTTCAGAGGACGGTCAAGCTCACGGGCTCTCTCATCGTCGCCACGGCCGTGAAGCATGGTCTCCCGATAGTGACCCAGGACGCCGACTACGACCAGATCTCGAGGGCCCACCCGTCCTTGACCATCGTGAAGGGGTAGCCGGACCGCTAGTGCTGCCCTCTGTCCAGAGCTCGACCCCCGGGCTGGGGAACCACGCCGCGGGGATCCCCTCTCTGGCCACCAGGCCCTCAGCTTGGGCCAAACTGCCACCTAAGGTCCGGTCGACTCCTCGGCATGGTCCACGGCGCTGCGGACTGGCCCGGCAGGAATCCTCCTGCACCAGGCCCGTGACGGTGCCCGGACGCCCCTTCAGCAGCCCTCGCGGCAGCTTGTACCTGGGCACTCGCTCAGAGGGCGGCGAACCCGTTCCGACTGGAAGAGGAGGCGCCGCTGCCGACCCGGCGCTGAGGCGTGCCGACGGGCGCCGGAGGCGCACATCCCGGGAGTCCCGGGCGGCGTGACCGGAGCCACACGGCCCGGCCGAGATCAGGCGGCGGTGGGTTGCTGCAGCGGGAAGTGGCAGGCGGCGAGGTGCCGGTCCCCGAAGGAGCGAAGCGGCGGCTCCTCCTGGGCGCAGATCTCCTGGGCCCGGGGGCAGCGAGTGCGGAAGCGGCATCCCGAAGGCGGATTGAGGGCTGAGGGCAGTTCGCCGGTGATCGGCTCGATCTGCTTGGAGCGCTCCCGCTTGGGATCGGGTTCCGGGATGGCATTGATCAGACCCAGGGTGTAGGGGTGGACCGGCCGCTCGTAGATCTCCTCGCTGGGGGAGATCTCGACCAGCTTGCCGAGGTACATGACCCCGATCCGGTCCGAGAGGTACTTGACCACCGACAGGTCATGCGAGATCACGAGGTAGGTGAGCCCGTGGGTCTCCTGAAGGCTGTTCATGAGGTTCAGGATCTGCGACCGGATGGAGACGTCCAGGGCCGAGACCGGCTCGTCCGCCACGATCAGCTTGGGGTTGAGGGCCAGCGCCCGGGCCAGGCCGATCCGCTGGCGCTGACCCCCGGAGAACTCGTGCGGGTATAGCTCCACCGACTTCGGGCTGAGCCCCACCTCCTGGAGGAGCTGACGGACCCGGGAGCCCTGTTCCTCCCGATTGCCCATCTTCTGGATGGTGAGCGGCTCGCGGATGATCCCCCCGACCCGCATCCGGGGATCCAGGGAGGCGTAGGGGTCCTGGAACATCAGCTGCATGTCCCGGCGCATCCGCCGGAAATCGGCCCCCCGGAGCCGGGAGATCTCCTGATCCTCGAACCAGATCTCCCCCGCGGTCAGCTTCTCCAGTCCCACGATCATCCGGCCGATGGTGGTCTTGCCGCAGCCGGATTCTCCCACCAGGCCGAAGGTCTCCCCCTGCTCGATGCTGAACGAAACGTCCGACACCGCCTTCACGCTTCCCACCCGCCGCTGCAGCACGGCCCCAGAAGTGACCGGGAACTCCTTGACGACGTGGCGGAGCTCCAGGAACGCGGGACGGCGCTGCTCGGTCTCGGCGGCGGCGGGGCTGGTGGCGGTCATGCGCTCAGATCCTCACAGTTGGGATGCGGACCGGGCGGGACCAATCTTCACTGGGCCACCGCCGGCTGGGGCCGGGCTCCTGCTCTGCCCACCGGGTTGAAGCAGGCGTAGAGGTGCTCCGGGGTCTCCCCGCTGAGCTCCGGTTCCTCCTCGCGGCACCTCGCCGTGGCATAGCGGCAGCGGGGTTGGAAGCGGCACCAAGTGGGTGGGTGAGAGAGGTCCGGAGGCAGTCCAGGGATGCTGTAGAGGCGGGTGTCGGCACGCTGGTCCAGCCGAGGGATAGAAGCCAGCAACGCCTCGGTGTAGGGGTGATGCATCGACTCGAAGAGGTCGACTGTGGGCGCCGCCTCCACGATCTTGCCGGCGTACATCACGTTGACCCGGTCGGCCCGGCCGGCGATCACCCCCATGTCGTGGGTGATCAGCAACACCGCCATCTTGAGGCGCTGCTTGAGGTTGTAGAGGAGTTCCAGGATCTGCAGCTGAATGGTGACGTCAAGGGCGGTGGTGGGCTCGTCGGCGATCAGCACCTTGGGATCGCAGGAAAGTGCCATGGCGATCATGACCCTCTGGCGGAGCCCGCCGGAGAGCTGGTGGGGGTAATCCTTGAGCCGCTCTTTGGGGTTGGGCATCCCCACCAGGCCCAGGACCTCGGCGGCGCGGTCGAGAGCCTCTACCTGCTTCACCTGGCGGTGGATGCGGACCATCTCCGCAATCTGCCTGCCGATGGTCATGGTGGGATTGAGCGAGGTCATGGGATCCTGGAAGATCACAGCCACGTCGTTGCCCCGCACCTTGCGGATCTCTCGCTCGGGCATCCCGACCAGCTCCTTGCCGTCCAGGACTATGCTGCCCCCTGCGATGTAGCCGCCCGGGGGCAGGAGCCGCATGATCGACATCCCGGTCATGGTCTTGCCACACCCGGACTCGCCCACGAGGCCCAGGGTCTCCCCCTCCTCGATGTACAGGCTCACCCCGTCCACAGCCCGGACCTCGCCCTTGCGCTGGCGGATATACGTCTTTAGGTCGTGGATCTCAAGAAGCGCTGACACGGCTTCACACCTGAGTTGGCTGGAGGTGGGCTGGCCACCGGATCGCCCGGAGTATACCGACACCGATCACCCTGCGGGGAAGCCGGGTCCGCAATTCCGACCTCGCCTTGGGTATTCTGAGAACGTGGCAGCTCCAAGCGAACGTCCCAGGTGGCCTCGCTGGATCACACGGCGGCTGCTGCCCGCCCTGGTCAGCCTGGCGATCCTGGCTCTCGTGGTGCTTTACGTGCGGCCCCAGCAGTTGGGCACCGCCCTCTCCAGGTTCCACCTGGCGTACCTGCCCCTGATCCTCTTCCTGGCCATGGGCTACTACGTGCTCAAGGGGTGGCAGTGGCACCTCTTCCTCAAGCCGCTCAAGCTGGACCACGGCGCTCTGGAGACGGTGCTGATCTATCTCGCCGGCCAGCCCACCTCGATCCTACCCCTCGGAGAGCTCAGCCGGGCCTTCATCCTGCGTCGCCACGCCAAGGTGAACCTCGGCGAGGCCTCGGCCACGGTGGTGGTCCAGGAGCTGCTCTATCCGGTCGGCCTGATCGCCGCTGCCATCCCCGGCGCCTCCGAGGTGCCGGGGGCCCAGGAGGCGGTGGTAACGGCGCTGGTGGGGATCCTCGCCATCTCCTTGATCCTGCTCTGGCCCAAGGCGTTCGCGGTGGCGATCAGGTTCGCCGAGCACCTGCCGGTGGTTTCCCGCTACGCCCCCGACATCCGCGCCCTGCAGAGGGACGTGAGCTTCATCGCCAGCCGGCCGGCCACCCTGGCGCCGGCCCTGTTGGGACCGGTGGCGGCGGCGGTGGCGATCGCCGTCTTCTACCTCACCATGCGCAGCGTGGGGGTGGACCTCGGCCTCTACCAGGCGGCCTTCGTGTACGCCGTCGCCCACCTGGCCGGGGGGATCAGCCTGCTGCCCGGGGGCATCGGCGCCTACGAGGGCACCATGACCTTCCTCCTGATCGCCTTCGGTGCGGCGGGGGCGGCGGCCGCGGCCATCGCCATCCTCAACCGGGCCTTCGACCGTGGTCTGGTCACACTGGTAGGCGCCATCGTGTACCTCTTGATCCGCCGACCGCTCGACCTCGTCGAGATCTCGTTCGCCCCCGACTGAGGGCCGTCCCGAGGGCGGCCAGGAGGAGCCTGTGAAAGCCATCGTCACCACCCCGGGCGTCAAGGGCAGTGTTCACCTCGGGGAGATCGAGAATCCCTCCGGCTGGCAGGACGTGCAGGCGGCCGACGGGCATCTGGCCGAGGGGGCCCTGGTCGAGGTGGTCGAGGTGGGGGTGTGCGGCACCGACCAAGAGATCGCCAACGAGGGCTACGGGGCGGCTCCCAGCGGACGCGATCAGCTGGTCATGGGACATGAGAACCTCGGGCGGGTGGTCTCCGCTCCCCAGGGCTCCGCGCTCAAGGAGGGGGAGCTGGTGGTGGCGACGGTGCGTCGTCCCTGCCCCGAACGCTGCCTCCCCTGCGCCGCCGGGCAGAGCGACAACTGCCTCACCGGCCACTACACCGAACGGGGCATCAAGGGACGAGACGGGTACATGGCCACTCGCTACGTCGAGCATCCCGACTACCTCGTGCCCCTCCCCGCCACCCTGACCCGCATCGGGGTCCTCATGGAGCCCAGCTCGATCGTCGAGAAGGGCCTGATCCAGGCCTTCTCCATCCAGCGCAGCCGGATGCCGTGGGAGCCGCGCCAGGCGCTGGTCTGCGGCGCGGGCGCCATCGGTCTTCTCGCCGCCGTCTTTCTCAGGCTGCGGGACCTGGAGGTGGCGATCGTGGCCAAGGCGGGAGCGCAGTCAACCTCCGCGCGGGTGGCGCAGGCCATCGGCGCCCGGCTCTTGGACGCCGACCAGCACCCGGTCGCTGAGATCGCCTCGGAGCTGGGCAACCTGGACCTGGTGTTCGAGGCCACCGGGGTTTCGGCGGTGGCCATGGCCGCCATCTCCGCGACCGGGCACGACGGCGTCTGCTGTCTCAGCTCGGTGACCGCGGGAGCGCGCACCGTGAGCGTGGACACCGACGCCCTCAACCTGGACATGGTCCTCGGCAACAAGCTGGTGTTCGGGACCGTGAACGCCAACCGCCGGCACTTCGAGGCGGCGGCCCGGATGCTGGGGGCGGCCAACCGGCGCTGGCCCGGCGCCCTGGATCAGATCGTGACCCGCAGGGTCCCGGCCGACAGCTTCCAGGACGCCTTCGAGCGGCAGCCGGACGACGTCAAGACCACGATCACCTTCGGCTGAGGTCAGGCCCGGGGCCGTAGGAGGTCGTTCGATAGGTCACGGGAGGTCTACCCTGAGGCCCCTGGTCGCCGCCAGCACCGGTCGGCCGAACTCCAAGGACGCCTCCTCGGTGACCTTCGAGGCGGGTATGGTCGGCCACCTGTGGGTGATGAGCAGCGCCTTGGAACCCGCCTCCCGAGCCATGGCGGCCGCCTGGCGCCCGCTGAGGTGCTGGGCCCGCCCCTCCTCGGTGGCCGTCCAGGTCGCCTCGCAGAGCGCCAGGTCCAGCCCCTCGCCCAGCTCCCCGAGCGACCAGCCGGGGCCGGTGTCGGCGGAGTACCCGAGGGAGGCCCCGGCGCCATCCACCAGAACCGCCAGGGTCTCCGGCCCGTGGTCGGTGCGGGAGAAACGAAGGCACATTCCCGCCACCTCGACCTCGTCCCGATCGGTGACCTCGACCCACTGCAGCTCCCCCCACTCTCTGAAGTACATGAGCTCCCGGACGCCCTTGGGGGCGAGGATGGGGATCCTCCGGGGATGCTCGGCGAAGTGGAGAGCGACCGCCAGCCCCTCCAGGTCCTGGCGGTGGTCCGGGTGCTCGTGGGTGATCACCACGCCGTCCAGCTCTTCCAAGGGCACCACCTTCTGGAGGCCGGAGAGGCAGCCCGGCCCGAGGTCCAGAAGGAGGTTGTGGCCGTCCGCCTGGAGAAGGTACCCGCTGCCGGCTCCGCCAGGACCCGGATAGCCCCCGTCACAGCCCAGCACCGTGAGGGTAAGGGTCACCTCCGCCGGACCTCCCGGGCCTCCCGAACCCTGAGGTGGCAGGTGTCGTTGAAGGAGCGAACCCGCCAGCTTCCTTCGGACTCCAGGACCACCTCGGAGATCGAGCCGTGGTCGGAGGAGGCAAAGGCGAAGGAGCTGGCGCGGGCGGCGAGGGCCAGGGCGGCGGCGATCACCCCGTCGTGGGTGAAGACCGCCACCACCTGCCCCGGGAACTTCGCCCTCACCTCCAGGAGGGCCCTGGCCACCCGGCTGTGCAGCTCCTCGTTGGTCTCCGCCCCGGGAATCGCATCCCACCGCTCGGTCTCCAGCACTCGGGACCAGGCCGGGTCCTTCTCCCGGACCCGCTGGTGCACTGCCCCTCCCTCCCAGTCACCCAGCCCCACCTCGCGGAGGCCCTCCACGACCGTGGGTCGCAGCCCCAGCAGGTGAGCCAGAGGGTCGGCGCTCTCCCGGGCCCGGCGGGCGGGGCTGGTGCAGATCGCGCTGACCCCCGCCTCCGACAGCCGCGTCCCCAGCCGCTGGGCCTGGCGCCGGCCTCCCGGGGCCAGGGGAGGGTCACCCTGGTTCGTCGAGTCCTCATGGGGACGGTAGGCGGCCTGGAGGCAGTGGCGGACCAGAAGCGCCCGGGTTGACCCCGCCGGGGGCCGGTACCGGGTGGGGCGGAACTCCGCGCTCTCGACGCCGACTTCCGGTTGGGGCTGGGTGAGCGGGTCCACGGCTAGCGCGGGGGCTCGTAGCGGCCATCGATGGCGGTCCAGCCCCCGTCCACGGTGAGCACCGACCCGGTCACGTAGGTGGAGGCGTCCCCGGCCAGGAAGACCACGGCGCCCGCCAGCTCCGGCGGTCCGGCCCAGCGACCGAGCGCGGTCTTGTCGGCGTAGGCCCGGTCCCACTCCGGGATCGCCTGGATCTGGGCGGTGAGCGGGGTCCGGACCACCCCGGGGGCGATGGCGTTCACCCTCACCCCGCTGGGGCCCAGCTCGGCCGCCGCGGTGCGCAGCAGCTGCACCAGGCCGGCCTTGGTGGCGGCGTACACCCCCTGGCCTGGTTCGACCGTCACCCAGCGGATGGAGGTGAAGCCGACGATGCTACCGCGCCCGTGCTCAGCCATCACCGCGCCGAAGGCCCGGATCAGGTAGAAGGCGCTGAGGAGGTTGAGGTCCACCACCCGCCGGAACTCCAGATCGGTGTAGTCGAGGAGCCGCTTGCGCACGTTGGTGCCCACGGTGAAGACCAGGATCTCCACCTCGGAGTTGCCCTGGGCCGCCCTCAGCACGGCCCGAGGGTCGAGGGCATCGAGCTCGATCCAAGAAGTGCCCGCGAGCCCAGCCGACTCCGCCGCCGTGGCGGGATCGATGTCGGCGCACACGACCTCGGCACCCTGGGCCGCCAGGGCGAGGGCAGCCTCCCGGCCCAAGCCGCCGCCGGCCCCCACCACCATCGCCCGCCTGCCGTCCAGGCGGAAGAGGTCCGGGTAGCGTTCGCGGCCGATGCCGGTCACCTGGCGGCCTCCGGCCAGCCGGGCCGGATGATCGCCATCCTGGTCACGGTCAGCTCCTCCACCGCGAACCTCGGGCCCTCCCGCCCGATGCCCGAGTCCTTCACGCCCCCGTAGGGCATGTTGTCGGCGCGGAAACCGGGCACCTCGTTGATCACCACCCCTCCCACCCTAAGGCGGCCCAGGGCGGCCACCGCGGTCGCCAGGGAGGACGTGAAGACGCTGGCGTGCAGGCCGTACCGGGAGCGGTTCACCTCCTCCAGCGCTTCCCCTTCGTCAGCCACCACTCGGATGCAGACCACCGGCCCAAACACCTCCTCGTCCCAGAGAGGGATCCCCGCCGGGACATCCGCCAGGGCGGTGGGGGCCACGACCGCACCGGAGACCTCCCCACCAGCCAGGAGGCGGGCTCCGCAGGAGACCGCCTCCTGGACCCAGGCCCCGACCCTCTCCGCCGCCGGCTCGTCGATGAGTGCCGAGACACGGGTGGACTCCTGGCGCGGATCTCCGACCACCACCCGCGGCAGCAGGGCGCACAGCAGGTCCAGGAAGCGGTCTCTCACCGACTCCACCACCAGCACCCGCTGGACCGAGATGCAGGCCTGTCCGGAGGCGTAGTAGCCGCCCCGGATCACGGCGTCCGCGGCCCGCTCCAGGTCGGCGTCCGCGCAGACCACAAGAGCGGAGTTCGATCCCAGTTCCAGGATCACCTTGGTGGGGGCGGCGTCCCGAGCGATCTGGTGTCCGACCCGGGCCGATCCGGTGAACGAGACCGCGCCGATCCTCCGGTCGGTGGTCAGGGATCGGCCCACCTCCAGGTCCCCGGTGACCAGCTGAACCGCCTCCGCCGGTGCTCCGGCCCGCCCGAGGGCGAGGCGGAACAGGTGGACCAGCCAGAGGGTCGCGAGCGGGGTCTGCGGGGCCGGCTTGACCACCACCGGGCAGCCGGCCGCCACCGCCGGGGCGAGCTTGTGGCTGGCGAGGAGGAGCGGGTAGTTGAACCCGGTGATCCCGATCACCACCCCGATGGGCTTGCGGATCCAGAACCCCAACAGCCCCTCGCCCTGGGCACTGAGGTCCAGCGGCACGGTCTCGCCGTGCAGCCTCCCCGCCTCCTCCGCTGCGACCTCCAGGGTGACCAGCGAGCGCTCGACCTCGGTGCGGCAGTCCACCAGCGGCTTGCCGGTCTCCAGCACCAGCAGCCTCTCGAATTCCCCCCGCCTGGCCGCCAGCTCCGAGCGGACCTCGTGGAGGACCGCGCGGCGCAGGTGGCTGGAAAGCGCCTCCACCGCCGGGGCCGCCCGGAGGGCGAACTCCAGCGCCTGCGCCGCCATCTGAGCCGAGCCAAAGGGGGCAAGAGCCACCTCGCTCCCGTCGTAGGGGAAGAGCACCGCCCGCCGCTCGGGGGTGGGGAGCCAGCCCGGGCCGATGGGCAGGCCCTCCGGGTAGGGGGGCTCGAACCTACTCACGTCGTCCTAGTCTCCAAGGTCGCGGCCTCGGCGGGGCGGGGAAAGGTGGAGCTCTCGGTAGGTGGGCCATCTCCCGGCCGGCGTGATGGTGGCGGTGGCGGCCAGCATGGCGTGGCCGACCGCCCGGGAGAAGCAGTCGGCGGCGCTGGCCAGCAGTTCGTTCAGTTCGGATGGGGAGGGCGCCGCCCCGGAGTCGGCGGTGGAGAGGCCGAACACGGTGTCGCCGTCGAACATGGTGTGGCAGGGACGGATGGCCCGCGCCATCCCGTCGTGGCCGGCCTCGGCCAGCTTGCGGCACTGGGCCTTGGTGAGGAGCGAATCGGTGGCCACCACCCCGACCGTGGTGTTGAGCCCGGGTGGCCGGTCCGGGGTTGGTTCCCGGGGTGCCGGGTGGGCGCCCAGCAGCGCGGCCGTGAGCCCCGGGTCTCCGCTCGCGGCCCACAGCAATCCGGTGCCCGGGTCCACGGTGGACCCCATGGCGTTCACCACCACTAGGGCGCCCACTGTGGGCCCGCCGGCGAGGCGGATGCTGGCCGTGCCCACCCCTCCCTTGAGGCCCCCGGCCACCGCCCCGGTACCCGCGCCCACGCACCCCTCGAGGGGGGTGCCGTCCCCGTCCCGCGCCCTGGTGTAGGCCTCCAACCCAAGCTCCGGGCCCGGGTGGTTGCGGAACTCACCGCCCCGGCCCAGGTCGAAGATGACCGCCGCCGGGACGACCGGGACCACCTGTCCCGGACCCACGACGAAGCCGAGGCCGTCGTCAGCCAGGCCGCGCACCACGCCGTCGGCGCTGGAAAGGCCGTAGGCGCTGCCGCCACTGAGAACCACCGCCTGAACCCGCTCCACCAGGTTTCGGGGGTCCAGGAGGTCGGTCTCCCGGGTGCCGGGCCCGCCCCCCCGCACGTCGACCCCGGCGACCGCTCCGGGAACCCCCGCCAGGATCACGGTGGTGCCCGTCAGCCAGCCGTCGCCCACGCGCTGGGCGTGTCCGACCCGGAGCCCGCGGACGTCCTGGAGGGAGTCCGTGGGGCCGGAGGCTGGGATTCCGCTCATGAGGCCGCCCCCCCCAGAAAGATCTGGGCGGCACGCGCATAGGTGTCGGAATACCTCGGGATCTCGTCCACTTCGACGAACTCATCCGCCTGGTGGGCGATCCACTTCCCGCCGGGTCCGTAGACCACTGTCGGGATGCCGGTGTCCCGGGTGATGATGGTGCCGTCAGTGGTGCCGGGCACCCCCCCGAGCGGGGCGGAGTGGCCCCAGAGCTCAGCGTGGGCTCGCCCCACGGCCAGCACCAGGGGGTCCTCCGCCGGGACCTCCACCGGGGGGCGGTCGTCGACGACGGTGATCTCGATCGCCACCTCGTAGGTCCGGGCCAGCCGATCACAGCGGGAGCGGAGGTCTTCCAGCAGCTGGGCGTGGTCCACGCCCGGGACGGTGCGGACGTCCACCGCCAGCACCGCCCGCGCCGGGGTGACGTTCATCTGGTCCAGGGACCCCGCGGCCACCACCGTGGGGGTGAGGTAGGTGAGGCCGAGGGTGGGGTGGGGGCCCGGGTCCCGCTGGAGGGCGGCCTGAACCGCGGCCAGCTCCCAGACCAGCAGGCTCGCCACCGGGATCGGGCTCCGGGCCAGCTCCGGCATGGCGCCGTGGGCCATCCGGCCCGCCAGGTCGAAGCGCAGCCGCAGGGCCCCCTTGGAGCTGGGGCAGATCTCGCCCCCCTCCGGCTCGCAGATGATGACCCCCGAGACGCCCTCCAGGTGACCATCCGCGACCGCCCGCTTGGCCCCCAGCATCATCCCCTCCTCGTCACAGAGGGCCAGGAGCCGGAGGCGCCCCGGGAAGGGGCCACTGCTCTGCAGGGCTCGGGCGCCGTAAAGCATGGCCGCGACGCCCGCCTTCATGTCGGCCGCTCCCCGACCGTACAGGCGGCCGTTTCGGATCTCCGCCCCGAACGGATCCACCGTCCACGCCGAGAGGTCGCCCTCTGTCACCACGTCCAGATGGCCCTCCAGGGCGAGGGTCGGCCCCGGGCCGCCGCCACCGTCCAGGGTGGCGACGACGTTGCTTCGCCCCGGGGCGACCTCGGTCAGCTGGGGGTGCCAGCCGAAGTCGCTCATGGTCTTGGCCACCAGCTCGGCCGCCGCCCGCTCCCCGCCGTCTCGCCCGGCGACGCTCGGGATTCGGACCAGCTCCCTCGCCAGCTCCACCACGGCCTTCGCGTTCACGGGGGGGATGGGGTTCGGAGTCAACCGCGGCTGCCCTCCCTCGCCTGCACCCGGGCCAGGACCGCGGAAGCCAGCTGGGCGGTGGTCGCCGCCCCGCCCAGGTCGGGGGTCCTCAGCTCGGGCTGCTGGAGGGCGGAAGCCAGCGCGGTGCGGATCTGGTCTGCGGCCGCTCCCGCCTCCAGGTGGTCGAACATCATCGCCGCGGAGAGGAGGTAGCCGCTGGGGTTGGCGATGCCGCGGCCGGCGATGTCGGGGGCGGAGCCATGCACGGGCTCGAAGACTCCCAGTCGCTGGCCGGGCCGGATGTTGGCGCTGGGCGCCATGCCCAAACCCCCCACCAGGGCTGCGGTGAGGTCGGAGAGGATATCGCCGAACAGGTTGCTGCAGAGCAGGACGTCCAGCTCCTTCGGCCGCTGTACCACCCGGGCGGCCATGGCGTCCACCAGCACCCGCTCCCAGCTGACTTCGGGGTAGTCCACAGCCACCTCCGCCACCACCTCATCCCAGAGCGCGTAGCCGTAGCGCATGGCGTTGGACTTGGTGACCAGGTGGAGCCGGCGGCGCCGCCGCCGGGCCGCCTCGAAGGCGAAGCGCGCCGCCTCCATGATCGCCGCCCGGGAGTGGATGGCCACCTCGACCGCCACCTCCGACGGCCGGCCGCTGCGCAGCCGTCCCCCGGCCCCGGCGTACTCGCCTTCGGTGTTCTCCCGCACCACCAGCAGGTCTATGGCCGCGCCGTCCCGGAGGGGGCTGGGAACTCCCGGGAAGGTGAGAGCCGGTCTGAGGTTGACGGAGAGGCCGAGCTCCTGGCGCAGCCGGATGATCAGGCCCCAGATCAGCTCGTGGTCGGGCACGTCCGGGCGCCCCACAGCGCCGAAGAGGGCCGCATCGAAGTTGCGCAGGATGGCAGGCCCGTCCTCGGGCATGGGCGAGCCGAGGCGCAGGTGGCGCTCGCCTCCCCAGTCCAGCTGGGCGCTCTCAACTTGGACCTCGGCCCGGGACCCGGCCGCCTCGATCACCGGCTGGCAGGCCTCGGAGATCTCCGGGCCCACCCCGTCTCCCGGGATGACCGCAACTCGCAGGGTGCGCAAAATGCCTCCCAGTGCCTCTTCCTCCCCGGGATCGTAAGGCAGCCGTTCCAGCGGCTACAATCTCGTGCCATCCGGGCCGGATCCCGGGCGCGAGCTGGGTGTCCTAGTGGGGGGAGCAGACATGGGCTTCGAGAGGGCAGGTTGGCGCTTCCTTAGGGCGGGGGCTCTGCTGGCGACGGGGGCTCTGGTGCTGGCCGCTTGCAGCTCCAGCCCTTCCCCCAAGACCCAGCCCCTGAAGACCCTGACGATCGGGTCCTCCAACGTCTTCCCGCCCACCCTCGACCTCACCGCCAACGCCTCGCAGGCCATCGACGAGGTCATCGACTACAACGTCCTCCAGCACCTGGTGGAGCTCGCCCCCAACGGCGACATCGTGCCGGTGCTGGCGACCTCGTGGACGTCGTCCCCGAGCTACGGCGCCCCCTCGGCCTACACCTTCACCATCCGCAAGGGGGTGAAGTTCTCCAACGGGGATCCGCTGACCCCGGCCGACGTGGTCTTCAGCCTGAAGCGCGTCTTCGCCTCGGGCTCGACCTACCCGTACACCAAGATCTTCGATGCCTCCTCGGTCACCCAGGTCGGTTCCGATCAGGTGAAGGTCACTCTGCAGAGTCCCAGTTGGGAGTGGCTGTACAACCTTGCCGCCTACTCCAACGGGGTGATACTGGATCCCTCCGCCATCTCCAGCATGGCCACCGACCCCATCGGGACCGGGCCCTTCAAGGTCACGAGCGAGACCACCAACTACAGCGTCACCCTGGCCCGC
>JAJZGN010000230.1 GCA_021798435.1 bacterium
CCCCAGCGAGGGAGCGGGCCCCAGGGCGGCCGGAGACGAGGCGATGGTCGCAGTGAGGAGGACCGCCGCGGAGGCCGACCCGATCGACGCCATGGCGGTCGCCGCGGCCAGCGTGGGAAGGGTGACGGCCGCTGCCCAGACCCGAGACCACGCCGAGCGCAGGCTACCTGAGGGGGCTGGCATCGGGGTTGCCGACAGGGGGGCCAGGGCGCCAAGGAAGAGGGAGGCCGTCTGGGGAACCCGGATCGCCAACCAGGCTGCCATGTCGGCCGGCGTCGCAAAGTCCAGAAGGGTGCGTGCGGAGAGGTCGAGCAACACCTGCTGGGCCACCAGCCCGGCAAGCACCGCATCTCCCACCTGGGCTGCCGCCCGTTCCCGAAGGAGGGGCCGAAGGACCTCGAGGTCACCGGAGCCCAGTTGGGCGAACGCCTCCTTGACCTCGTCACCTACACCGAAGTCGTCGGCGAGCATCACCTCCTCCCGGGTGAGCGGGCCAGGGCGGACGCGGCCGAGCCCGGAGCAGCGTACCCCGTGCGCCCCGGAAGCGCGCCCCTAAACGTGATTTGTGACACCGACCCGTTCGGCCACCCAGTCGAGTGCCTGGGTGAGTCGGGTGGCGTCCTCCGGGTCGACGGCGGGGAAGAGCCCGATGCGCAGCTGATTGCGTCCCAGCTTGCGGTAACCATCGATGTCCACGATCCCGTTTCGCCTAAGGACCTTGGAAATCTCGGGGGCGGGGACCTCGGGGGAGAGGTCGATGGTGGCGACCACCGGGCTGCGCTGGTCGGGATCCTGAACGAAGGGGGTTGCATAGGCGGCTCGGTCGGCCCACCCGTACACGATGCTGGCCGACTGGCGGCAGCGAGCAGCCGCCCACGACAACCCTCCCTGATCGAGAATCCACTCCAGCTGCTGGACGAAGAGGAAGAGCGTCGCCACCGCGGGGGTGTTGTAGGTCTGGTCCAGGCGCGAGTTCTGAAGGGCCAGGTTGAGGTCCAGGGAGCTCGGAATCCACCGGGAGGTGCTTCCGATCCGCGCCGACCGCTCGACCGCGGCGGGGGAGAGGAGTGCTACCCAGATCCCGCCGTCCGCTGCAAAGCACTTCTGAGGGGAGAAGTAGTAGGCGTCGACCGAGCCGGCCTCCAGCGGCAGCCCTCCGGCCGCCGAGGTACCGTCCACCAGCACCAACTGCCCCGGGAAACCGATCCGGAGAACCTTGCACTGGACGCCGGTGGAGGTTTCGTTGTGGGTGAGGCAGTAGGCGTCCACGTCCTCGTCGGGGTGGGGCTGGGGGCAGGTGCCCGGCGCGCTCTCGATCACCTCAGGAGCCGCCAGGTGGGGGGCGCTCTGCACAACCTGGGCGAACTTGGCGGAAAACTCCCCGAAGGCCAGGTGCTGGCTGCGGCGCTCGATCAGGCATAGGGACGCCAGGTCCCAGAAGAGAGTCGCCCCCCCATTCCCCAGGGCCACCTCGTACCCCTCGGGCAGAGAGAACAGCTGGCTGAGCCCGGAGCGGAGGCGGCCCACCAGCTGTCGCACCGGAGGCTGGCGGTGACTGGTGCCGAGGAGCAGAGGTGCGGCCTCGGCCAGTCTGGCGACGGCCGCAGCCGGTACCTTAGAGGGGCCACACCCGAACCGTCCATCGCCGGGAAGCAGATCCTGTGGTATCAGCAGGTCGGCACCACTATCGGTGGCCATCAGGAGGAAGTCTAGTGCCCTCAGGGGAAGCGGATCACCAGGCGATCTCCCGGCGGGTGGCCGCGATCTCGGAGTCGGCAACGCTCGCGCTGGACCGACGGGTGAAGGAGCTCCGTGCCGCCGGGAGCGACGTGATCTCGTTCGCGGCCGGAGAGCCTGACTTCGACACCCCTCAGGTGGTGGTGGAGGCCGCGGCCAGGGCCTGCCGGGATCCGCGGCTGCATCACTACACCCCGGCGGCTGGCCTCCCCGAGCTACGGCAGGCCGTGGCCCTCCAGACCGGAAGACGGGACGGCGTCGAGCTGGGCCCGGAGCAGGTCCTCATCACCAACGGGACCAAGCAGGCCGTGTCCCACGCCTTCACCCTCCTCCTTGATCCCGGGGACGAGGTGCTGGTCCCCAGCCCGTACTGGGTGAGCTTCCCGGAGGCGATCGCCCTGGCGGGGGGGCGGGCGGTCGCAGTTCCCACCACCGAGGCCACGGGCTTCCGCGTCAGCCCCGACGACCTGGACCGGCATCTCACGCCCCGGACGAAGGCCCTCTTGTTCGTATCCCCGTCCAATCCCACCGGGTCGGTGTACCGGAGGGAGCAGATGCTGGCCATCGGGCGCTGGGCCCTGGACCATGGGTTGTGGGTGGTTTGCGACGAGATCTACGACCACTTCACCTACGATGGTGCCGACTTCAACTCCCTCCCGGCGGTGGTGCCCGAGCTTCAACCTCGGGCTCTTCGGCTCAATGGGGTGGCCAAGGCCTATTCCATGACCGGGTGGCGAGTAGGCTGGTTGGTGGGCCCGCGGAGCACGGTGGAGGCGGCCGCCAACCTGCAGTCCCACGTCTGCGGCAACATCAGCAACATCTCCCAGCTGGCCGCCCTCGCCGCGCTGGAGCACGGTAGGCCTGCTCTGGAGGAGATGCGCGCGGCCTTCATCCGCCGCCGGCTGGCGATGCTCGACCTGATGGACCAACTCCCGGGCTTCGAGTGTCCGGCGCCTGAGGGGGCTTTCTACCTCTTCCCCTCAGTCCGCGGTGTGCTGGGACGAGAGCTCGGCGGGCAGAGGGTGGAGACCTCCGCTGAGCTGGCCGCGGTCCTGCTGGAGGAGGCTCGGATAGCCGTGGTGCCGGGAGAGGCCTTCGGGGCCCCCGGTTATGTGCGCTTCTCCTACGCGCTGGCGGACCAGGACCTGGCGGAGGGAATGGCCAGGCTTCTGCGGCTTCTGGGCTGAGTCCGAGGATGGCTCGGGAGCGGGCTCGGCTCCCACCCTGGCTTCCCCTGGTACGGATCGGCCTCGGCCTGCTGCTCCTGGCCGACGCCGCCTTGGAGTTTCAACCCGGGACCTACCAGGTCTTCGACGGGATCCTCTACTCCAACGCCTCGGTGAGTCCCGAGCCACTCCGGTCGCTCCTGCTC
>JAJZGN010000231.1 GCA_021798435.1 bacterium
AGCTGGCCCGGGCCGCGCTCCGGCGCGGTGCCGAGGTGCACCTGGTGACCGCCGCCGACTCCCCGGAGCAGCTTCCGGGCGGCGAGCTGGTGCGGGTGGAGACGGCGGCTCAGATGCTGGAGGCCTGCCTGGAGCGGCTCCCGCGCACCCGGCTCCTGGTGATGGCCGCGGCGGTCGCGGACTACCGGCTGGCGCAGCCCTTTGAACAGAAGCTCCACCGCAGCGAGCACGAGGCCCTGGACCTCCACCTGGAGCCCAACCCCGACCTCCTTCAGGAGTTGGCCGCGAGGCGGCCGGAGGGGCTGCTGGTGGTGGGCTTCGCCGCCGAGACCGAGGATGTCCGGGGCCGAGGGCGGGACAAGCTGCGCAGGAAAGCGTGCGACCTGCTGGTGGCCAACCCGGTGGCCGGACCCCGTTCCGCGATGGGCGGCGACTGGGCCGAGGCGGTGGTCCTGTATCCGGACGGGCGCGAGGTCGAGTTGCCCTGGTCCCCCAAGTCCCTGGTCGCGGGGCGGATCCTGGACCTGGCGGCGGAGCTGCTGAGTTCCCCCGGGGACGGCTCGGAGGCGGGTTGAGCGGGGGCGGGCCCATCGCCAAGGTGGTGCCCGACCTGGGGCCGGCGGCGCCGGCCGGCGTCTACGACTACCTGGTGCCCCCAGAGCTCCAGGATGAGCTGATCCTGGGGCAGCGGGTGGTGGTCCCCTTCGGGCGCCGGCGGGTGTTCGGCATCGTGGTGGCGCTCGTTCAGGAGTCCAAGCTGGAGCAGCTCCGCCCGCTGGAGCGAATCCGGGATCCCGAGCCGCTGCTGCTCCCGGCTCAGATCAGCCTGGCCCACTGGATCAGTGGCCACTACCTCACGCCTCTGCCCGAGGTGATAAGGGCCATGGTGCCCCCGGCCATGCGGGGAGGCAGGGCGGACGCCCGGCCGGTCCGCCGCCGGAGCCGGCCGGAGTCCCGGGAGGCGGAGGTGGCGCCGGCGGCGCCAGAGCTCAACCTCAGCCCCGAACAGATGGCGGCCTTCCTACCCATAGAGGAGGCGGTCCGCTGGTCCCGGTTCCAGGAGTTCCTCCTCTTCGGGGTCACCGGTTCCGGCAAGACCGAGCTCTACCTGGCCGCCATCCGGGCCGCCCAGGAGCGGGGCCGGGGGGCGATCGTCCTTATCCCCGAG
The DNA here is from genome assembly GCA_021798435.1 of bacterium. Classification (GTDB taxonomy): domain Bacteria; phylum Chloroflexota; class Dormibacteria; order Aeolococcales; family Bog-877; genus JAJYXT01. The sequence continues at coordinate 1,169 of JAJZGN010000231.1, forward strand.
ATCTCCCTCACCCCCCAGACCGTGGCCCGCTTCGCCCGCCACCACGGGAGCCGCGTCGCGGTGCTCCACTCGGGGCTGACCCCCGGCCAGCGGGGATCGGAGTGGCGCCGGGTCCGGTCGGGGCAGGTCCAGGTGGTGGTGGGATCGCGCAGCGCCGTCTTCGCCCCCATGCCCAACTGTGGGGTGATCATCGTGGACGAGGAGGACTCCACCTCCTACAAGCAGTACGACCGGGTGCCCCGCTATCACGCGGTCGAGGTGGCTCGCCGGCTGGGGCGGATCCTCTCGGTCCCGGTGGTCATGGGGAGCGCGACCCCCCGGCTGGAGACCTACCACCTGGCCCAGACCAGGGAGAGCCCCAGGCTCCTCCGCCTGTCCCAGCGCTACAACCAGCGTCCCCTGCCCCCGGTGCGGGTGGTTGACCTGCGGGAGGAGCTGGCCTGGGGAAACCGCTCGCCCCTCTCCCGCGACCTGGCCGCGGCGGTGGACGGAGCCCTCTCCGACGGCGGCCAGGTGATCCTCTTCCTCAACCGCCGCGGCACCTCCAGCGTGGTCCTCTGCCGCAGCTGCGGAGAGGCACTGGGGTGCCCGGGATGCTCGGTATCCCTCACGCTGCACCTCCCGGGCCGGCTCTGCCGGTGCCACTACTGCGGCCACTTCGAGGAGCTGCCCGACACCTGCCCCAGCTGCGGAAGCGCGCTCCTCCGGGCCCTGGGAGCCGGCACCGAACGGGTGGAGGCGGAGGCCGCCCAGCGCTGGCCGCGGGCCCGCATCCTACGCATGGACCGGGACACCGTCGGGCACCGGGACGCCCACCGGGAGATCTATGAGGCCTTCGCCGAGCGCCGGGCGGACATCCTGATCGGCACCCAGATGGTGGCCAAGGGATGGGACCTGCCGGGGGTCCGGCTGGTGGGGATTGTGAACGCCGACATCGCCCTCAACTTCCCGGACTTCCGCGCCTCCGAGCGCACCTTCTCCCTCCTGACCCAGGTGGCCGGTCGGGCTGGCCGTGGTGACGAGCCGGCGGAGGTGATCCTCCAGACTTACAGTCCCGAGCACCCCGCGGTGCTGCGGGCCGTGGAGCATGACTACGAGGGGTTCGCTCGCGCGGAGGTGGAGGTGAGGCGGCAGCTCGGCTACCCCCCCTTCACCCGGCTGCTGGTGGTCACCCGCAGCGACCCCCACGAGGAGCTGGCCCGGCAGGACTGCGAGCTGGAGGGGGCCCGCCTCCGGGAGGCTCTGCGGGACACCGGCATCGAGGTCCTGGGGCCGAGCCCCGCATTCATCCCCCGGCTGCGCTCCCTCCACCGCTGGCAGCTGACCCTTAAGGGCAGCCGGATGGAGCAGGTGGCCGAGATTCTGCCCTCCGGCAAGGGGTGGTCCCTGGACGTCGACCCGGCTTAGCGCGCTCGGCTCGCTGCCGATAATGGCGGGGCGGATCAAGGAAGGGAGGTCGGTGCTTGCTGGTTGTCTACGCTGGGTCGGGCGACTTCGCTCTGGGGCCTCTGAGGTCCCTGGCCGCCTCCCGCCACCCGGTCCTCGCTGTGATAACGGCGCCGGACCGGCCCGGGGACCGGGGCCGGCCCGCGCCGCGGCCGGTGCGCGACCTGGCGGTCGAGCTGGGGCTGCCCGTCCTTCAGCCCAGGAGGCTGGGCGCCGAGGACCTGGCTGACCCCCTGCGCTCCGGAGCCGAGCTGCTGGTCGTCGTCGCCTACGGGCAGCTGGTGCCTCGCTCGGTCCTGGAGGCGTTTCCCAGAGGCGCCGTCGGTGTACACCCCTCTCTCCTCCCCAGGCACCGGGGCGCGTCGCCCATCGCGGCGGCCCTCCTCGCCGGGGACCCGGTGACGGGGGTCACCATCTACCAGATGGACGAGCGGCTGGACTCCGGTCCGATCCTGGCCGC
>JAJZGN010000030.1 GCA_021798435.1 bacterium
ATCAAGCGCAGGGGGATGTCGTCCCATCACCAGTTGCAAGCCCGGTCACCGAGCTGGCGAACTCGGAGACCTCCACCTCGCCTGCGCGACGGCTTGTGGCCACCGACCAGACCTTTTGCGCTTCCGGGGACGGCGCCTGATTGACGGCAACTGTGACGGCAACCTGAACGTATCCAGCCGCACGGCGGCAGCCGGTGGCGGACCCAAGAGTTCCGATTTGCGATCTGGGTGAACGGCGGCGGACGCCTACGAACACCAGTGTGAGAGCTTGAAAACCGCTGAGGCGGCAACGCTTCCGGGGGTTCGAATCCCTCTCCCTCCGCCATTGTGAGATCAAAATGGTCCTGAGAGCGGCCCGTTGGGCACCCCAGTCCGGTCACGGGGTGCGGTTGATGCCAACCCGGGAGACGCCTGCACTTCAGGATCGCTGCCCGTACGCCCATTGGAGGCGTACCTCCGCCCGGCCCACAGCTCGCGGCCAAGGCGCGGCGGGCTACTCATCGAAGGACCTAGCGGCAGACGCTCTGCCTACCTAGCCGCCGCATCAGGAAGTCCCGGAGCGGAACCTGCGCCGCCCCGGGAAACCTGGAGACTCCCTTCATTGAGAGGATGGAGGTCTGACACGCGCGACCGGGTACACGCAGGAGCTGCGGAGGGCGGGCGGTGAGGCTGGTGCTGAAGCAGGGGCGCGAGTCCCCTCTGAGTGGGCAGCGATTGCGTCGATCGCGGCGCCCGTGCTCGAATGCGTGCCGCCAGGCAGCCCAGCGAAACCGTCAGCGGCTATCCCACGATGCAATCCGCCTGCCAGGAGTCATCACCTCCCAGTGCTGAGACGCTGCCCGCGATGTACCCGGGACTCCGCACTTCTCGACGGCGGCTGATCCTGGCCGCTCATCTTTGTCGGGGGGCAGCACCGGCGGGCGGCCAGAACCTGGTCGCTCCGCCCCTCGGGTCCCATCCGAGAACGCCCCTTATCCCCACGTTGTTCAAGCCCACTCCCCAACCCTTTGCCCCTCCGACGAGTACCAGCTTCTCCTTCCCTCCCGAGTGGTCCCCTCAGGGCACTACCGCTGCTGTCGTGGGTCAACGGCAGTCCGGCACGGCCGGGCAGCGGCCGCCCAGGGTGAGCTCGGCCATGGCGATGATGGGTTCGGCCGAGTGAGCAGAAGCTGCGGCGGATGATGAGGGGGATCTCCTCGTTGGGCCGTCCGCCGGGGTGGTTGGGCCGGCTCCAGAGAGGGCCCAACCACCCCTCCACGTGGAGTCAGCTGCCCTGGCTACCTCCGGGCTCTTCCTCTTCGGCCAAGATCCGGTACAGGTTGCGGCGCGTCTCCCGCATCAGTTGGGCCGCCTTGGCCACCTGAGTCGAGTCTCCGGCCCGAACGACCTGGAAGAGCGCGGCCGCCGATTGCCTCATCAGAGAGACCAACTCGTGCACGTCGTTGCCGACCGCCCCGGACGCTTCGTCCCAGGGGAGACCGAACTCGGCACGATGCGCCTGCAGGTACCCCTCCCCGGCATCTGTCAAGGCGTAGGCCCTCTGGCCGTCCACCTCCTGAACCCTCACCAGGGCCTCGTCCTCCAGCTGCTGAAGGGCAGGGTAGACGGAGCCAGGGCTAGGGTGCCAGACCCCATTGCTGCGCTCGCCGATCTCCTGCATGATCTGGTACCCATTGCGAGGCTGCTCACCGACCAGCAGCAGGATGGCCGCCCGCACGTTGCCGCGAGGCGCCCGCCCCATCCCCATGGGACCCCTCATGCCTCCGCCCCATCCGCCCCTGAAGGCTCTGCCAAATCCCTCTCCAGCGAACCGGCCCCGGTGGCGGCCTCCCCCCTCCCCGGCGCACCGTCCCCACGTGCGGCCCTCTCGCGGCACCCAACTGTCCTCGACCATGTCGCTTCCTCCGACTCGAAATCGCATCCGACGGGTCGATGATAGCTCGGCGATATATCGTTGTCAAGAAGAGGGTGCGCGATGGCCGCTCCCGTGGCCATCAGCGTGGCCCCTCCCCCGTTCCAGCCGCGGCTGCGCGCTAGGCCCTTCCCCCGCACCGCTTTGGGGAGGCGGAGGGTTCGCCGCCCGCCGGAGGCAGCCCCGATGGTTCCCCCGACCCAGCCGGTGGAAGTGGAGGTGCCGCTTGACTTGGGCGGGACGGGGGCCCAGCTGCCGGTGATCGGGAGCGGCCACACCGGCCGCGATCTGGTCGTGGTCCTGCCCGCGCTGGGGGCCCTCCCGGCCGGCGACCTGGTGGAGGAGAGCGGGCCTCGGCGCTCGAGGACTCCTACCGTCTGGGCTGGCCTCAGGCCCCGGGGTGGATACTGGCGCTCGGGACGCAGCGGGTCATGCCGGGCCATCGGCGGGAGGTCGGCCGAGAGTTCGCCGCTCGCCAGCGCGAGCAGCTGGACCCCCTCGCCAACTGGTGGCTCGGCGAGCAGGTCATGGGGGCCCGGGTCCGCGAGTACCTGCCACCATTCACAGCGGCTGCCCTGAGGTCCGCCCTCGATCCCGCGCGGCTCGAAGTTTCGGCCGGCCCATCGTCCCCCGCCGGGGCCCCAAGACCCGAAGCCCCTCTCCCTTAGCGCTCCTCGGGGACCATGGATTCAGGGATCCCGGTCACCTGATAGGGCAGCTCGCTGATGTCGAAGTAACGCACCGGCTTGTGCATCCGCTTGGCGATCCCCACCTGAACCTTGAGGCCCAGGGAGAGCCCGCCGAACACCCAGACCTCGTCACAGCGGGCGATGAGATTGTTCAGCGCCTCTCGCACCAGGTCCTTGGGGACGGTGTGCATCAGGTAATAGTCGAAGAGCATGAAGGGCGCCACCGGCACTCGGTTTTCGTCCAGCACGAACTTGGTGAGCTGCTGCCGCCAGTAGAAGTTGCGGTTGCTCATGGCCACGTAGACCAAGGGCTTGGGCCGGCGCAGGGTGCGTTCGGCCTGCTCGGCCGGGCTGGCCCGGGGCGTGGGGGTGAAGATCAGCTCCAGGATCTCGTCCGCGGAGCGCCCCGCGGTGCGCACCTCTGCGGAGGGGACGTTGATCTCGCTGGCGCGGGGCCCGGTCGCCCGCTCCGGTCCTTCCCGCGCGCGCTTGCTGGCAGCCAAGATCGCGGCCTACTATAGCCGCTTCGCGCGCCCGGGCCAAGGGGACCGGAGCAGCTGGGACAGCCGCCCCAGCGCCTGCTCCAGGAGATCCCGGTGCTCCGGTCGGTTCAGCCACCGGCTGGCCCCCGATGGGTGAGGCAGGGGCAGCAGCAACGGGAAGTGGGCTGAGCTCGGCCGGTCGCCCGCCGGAAGCTCCCGACCGGCCCCGTCGAAGAGCCGGCCCACCACTACGCCGAGGGGCCGGGCCGACAGGAACCGGTCGATGGCCAGCTTCCCCACCGGAAGGATCAGCCATGGGGCCAGGAGCGCCAGCTGGCGGTCAAGATGGGGCGCGCACAGGGCCACCTCGCCGGCGCTGGGTCGGCGGTCGCCCGTTCCCCCCGGCGACGCTCCGGGGAAGCACTTGGTGATCGAGGTCAGGTAGACCCGCCGGCGCGCCGCCTCTTCGCTCGGGATCCCGGCCCGGGCCAGCCAGCTGAGGAGCTCCCGGCCGGCGCGGCCGCTGAAGGGACGCCCCGCCGCCTCCTCGAGCCGCCCCGGCGCCTGACCCACGAGCACGATCTGGGAGGGAATCGGAGCCGGGAGAACGGGCGCGGCCCGGACGAGGAGGCCAGCGTCCACACAGTGACGGCAGCTGGTGATCTCGCGATGGAGCTCCCGCAGCTCGAGCCGGCGAGAGGGCGTGCGCGGGTTGCCAGAGAGGCCCGGAACGGTCTCCATCCGGTGCTATCCTAGGGCCGTCGAGGCCGCCGTTAGGGCGGCGCCGCCACCCAGCAGGCGAGTCAAATGCCCCAAGGCTCGGACCCCAGGCGCAGGCCGGATCGGCAGTCCTCAGAGCCCGACGGCCAGCCGGAGTGGTGGATGACCCTCTGGCAGGAGCGGCTGCCACACGAGTCGGACGAGCCCAGCGTCCGGGCCGGGGGAGTTATCTCCTGGCTCGCCCAGCGGGCGGCCATGGTGCTCCTGCCCCTGCTGGTGGTGGCCGCGGTGGTCCTCGGCGGCTTCCACCTCGACCTCGAAGCCCTGATCGTGGGCGGAGTGGCTGCGGCGATCGTGGTCTTGGTCGCGGCCTGGCCCGCTCTGGAGCGATCCCGCCCCGGCAACCGGTGACCGCGGGACCGGGGGCCGCTCCCCTTATCGACTCCAGCGCCGGCTGAACCGTGCCCCCGGCGCGGGCAAGGTGTCGAGTTTGGCCGGGAGCGGCAGCCGAGGTTCGCCGAGGGACCCCGTGAGGGCCCAATTCGTTGAGTGAATGGATGCGGGTCTCGGACCTGGATCGCGAGGTCAGGATCGCGGTCCTGCGCGAGGCGGCCGCGGGGGGGCGGCTCACGATGGAGGAGTTCGGCGAGCGGGTGGCGGCGGTGCACCAGGCGCGCACCTTGGGCGAGCTGGCCCAGCTCACCCAGGACCTGCCGGAGAAACCATCCCCCCGCCGGCCCACCCGCTGGCTAGTGGCCGCCCTCGGCTCGACCGAGAGGGCGGGACAGCTCACGGTCGGCCGGTGGGTTTTCTGCCTGGTGGCCCTCGGCAACATCGACCTCGACCTGCGCCGGGCCAGGCTCACCGGGCCCACCGTGACCATCCTGGTGTTGGGCGTGCTGGGCTCAGTCGACGTCTACGTTCAAGAGGAGTTCGATGCCGAGGTCCGGGCGCTTGCGATCCTCGGCCACGCCAACCCCAACGGCAACGACCTGGCCCAGCCCGGGAGCCCGCGGGTCAGGTTGGTGTCCGTCAGTGCGCTGGTGGGAATCGACCTCTGGCGCGTGCCGGCGAGCTGGGGCCAGCGCAGCTGGCGAAAGATCATCGGCGCCATCCGCCACGGGGAGCACCTCCTACCGCCGGGGGACTAGCGGCGCCGCCGTCCAGCGCCCCCTCATCCAGGGCCGGTCCGGAACCCGGGGGGCGGCATCGGAATCGAAGGCGGAGGGGCGGGCCCGAGGAGATGACGAGGGGCTCACCGGGATGGCCTCAGGTCAGCCCCAGTTGGACGATCTGCGCCCGCGCGGGGGCACACCCTCGGCGTCCTCAGGAGGCGCCTCGTAGCCGCGCTGAGAGGGGTCGGGGGCGAGGTCGAAAAGCCGGTAGCTCTCCGCCATGGGGACCCCGGCGCGGGCTCCGCACCGCCGCGCCTCCTCGAAGATCCACTCCCGCATGGGCGCGGCGTCGAACTGGCTCCGGTGCTCCCCTAGTGCGGCCAGCTGGTTCTCCAGGTCCTCCTCGAGGACCGGAACCGCGACGTCCGCCTCCCGGCTCGAGCCCACCAGCACAAAGCGGGTCTTGTGCGGCCCGAGCCCCTCCTCGGCCAGCAGCTCCGGGAAGGCCCGGGCGTCCCGAGCGCTGGGGAACACCGCATCCAGGCAGGCGTCCGCCGCGGCCCGGTGGTCCGGGTGGTTGATGTAGCCGCGGCCGAAGAACCTGGAGGTGGGGTCCATGGTGATCACCAGCTCCGGGCGGAAGGTGCGCAGCACCCGGACCAGGTCGCGCCGCACCTCCAGGGTGTTCTGCAGCGTCCCGTCGGGATGGTTGAGGCAGATGACCTGCCGGACCCCAAGGTGTTCGGAGGCGCGACGCTGCTCCTCGAGGCGCACCCGGCTGAGCTCCCCCCTGGGGATCGTGGGGTCGTCGCTGCCGGCGTCGCCATCGGTCACAAGGCAGATGCCCGCCCGGCAGCCTCGTCGCACGAAGGCAGAGAGGACCGCGGCGGCCAGGAAGTCAGCGTCATCCGGATGGGCCACCACCACCAGTGCGGACTCCGGCACGTGGCCAAAGAGCTCCAGGGGCGGGTCCCGGTCCGGCTTTGGCTCCTGGGACTCCTCGCTCATCCATCCGCTATCCTCCCAGGGATGGCCCGTCTCGTGCAGTCCCCCACGGTCGCGACCTTCTCCATCTGCGCGACGGACGGGCGGGACTTCGGGGTGGCGGTCGCCTCCAAGTTCCTCGCCGTGGGCAGCGTGGTGCCGTGGGCGGGAGCCGGCATCGGGGCGCTGGCGACCCAGGCCATGGCCAACACCTCGTACGGCCCAAGAGGGATCCAGCTGCTCTCGGAGGGGGTGCCGGCCCAGGCCGTGGTGGAGCGGCTGACCGCTCCCGACCCGGACCGGGACCACCGCCAGTTGGGGATCGTGGACCGGGACGGGGGCTCTGCGACCTACACCGGCAGCGCCTGCTTCGACTGGGCCGGGGGCCGCACCGCCCCCGGCTGCGCCTGCCAGGGCAACATCCTCTCCGGGCCGGAGGTGGCCGACGCGCTGCAGGACACCTTCCTCGCCAGCTCCGGCGACCTCTGCGACCGGCTGCTCGCGGCCCTCAGGGCCGGTGACGAGGCCGGCGGAGACCGCCGGGGAAGGGAGTCCGCCGCCCTCCTCGTGGTGCGGAAGGACAGCGGCTACGGCGGGTTGGACGATCGCATGATCGACCTTCGGGTGGATGACCACCCGGAGCCCGTCAGTGAGCTGCAGCGGCTGGCCCGGCTCTGGCGGGTGTATTTCGAGGAGACCGACGAGGGCGCCCTGCTCCCGGTGGACGATGAGCTGGTCGGGCGCCTTCGGCTCGGCCTTCAGCGCCGCGGAATCCAGGTCAGAGCGGAGGACCGGGATTCGGTGTTCGTCGCCCTGGAGGCCTGGGGGGGCATGGAGAACCTGGAGGAGCGCCTCAGGGGGCGGGACCGGCTGGACCCGGTGGTGCTGAGGATGTTGGAGGGCCAGCTCTAGGGCCGGCGGCCCCCAGCAAACCGGGCGCGAGCGCAGACCAGGTGGCGGGTACCGGAGGGCGCTAGCGCGCTGGGCAGTCCCTGACCCCCCTCGTCAAGCCCTCCGGCCAGCGCTCAAGGCGCCAGCTCAGGGCATCCCCTGACCGGCCGCGGCCCAAGGGCGGGGCGGAATCAGCCGCCCGCAGCCGGAGGGACGGGGCGCGTCCAACGCCGGGACCGGTGGCCTCAGCCCCCGGTGCCGGCGAGGTCGCGGTATCCCCAGCTGCCCTGCGGCGAGGGGAGCCCGGTCGGGCCCGAGGGGCTCCCCTCCCCTGTTCCCCAGCGCGCCGGGTCGCGTGCCACCAGGAGGGCGGGCACGAGCCGAATCCCGAAGGCGAATAGGAGCCAGCCGAAGAAGAGCGGGAGTCCCACCGACCAGATGTCCTTGGCCATGTAGAAGTGGAAGTCCTGGGCGTCGACGTACTGGAAGGCGGTCATCATCAGGCCCGCCACTCCGAACGCCAGGTTTACCACCACGAAGCCCTGGGCGGCGATCCTCCCCCGCTCCATCCGGAGCCGGTCCAGCGGAGTCAGGTGGCCTGGCGGAGCTGGCAGCGGCCGCCATCCCCGCCAGAGGCCGAGGAGCATCACCGCCCAGAACACCGCCCCCACGGTGAAGACCAGGGTTCCGAAGGCCACCAGGTCCTGCTGGACCGCCGGCGGCGACCCCTCGGTTCCGGCATACACCCCCTGGTTGAGCACCAGCCCACCCCCGGTGAGCAGCGAGGCGCCCACCACCAGCGGCACCACGACCGGGGTCCAGCTCATGCGGCGGGGCCTGGCCTCGTAGAGCCCACCCAAGGCGCCGACCGTCTTCCAGTAGAAGATCGACCCGATGGCCCAAAGCGCCCAGGGGGGGAGGATGGCCGGCAGCCAGTCCACCTCGAGGTTGAAGTGAAAGTCGTAGCCGTCCCAGGCCCGCAGAATCACCATCACCCCCCACACCAGCATGGTGTAGACGAGCAGGTAGGCCGCCGACCCCATCACCAGCTCGAACCGCTTGGCGGCCAGCCGCTCGAGCCCCCCGTCCGGCCCCTGAAGCCAACCAGCAATCCTCCAGTAGAGGGGGACCACCAGGATCAGCAGGATGACCACCGGGGTCAGCCAGGGCAGGAAGTCCATGAGCAGGTTGAAGTGGAATACGTAGGGGTTGAGGGCCTTGAGCAGGACCATCAGCCCCCACACCACGACCAAGAAGACCAGCGCCACCGCGAGAGCGGCGGTGACCACCTCGAACCGGCGGCGGAGGAAGCTCTCCCAGCTCACAGGAAGGCCATGTTACGGGTTGGCGCGCCGCTCACAGGGCCCGAAAGATGATGGCGAAGCCGATGAAGAGCAGGACCGCGGAGGTGATGGCGAGACAGCCGAAGTCGAAGCTGATCAGGAGCCGGAAGCGAGTGCGCATCTCCCCCACCTGGGCGGAGCGGTAGGGCGCGCCGGCCTCGCCGTCCGCCCGCTCCGGGGAGGTGGGCTGTCCCCAGATGCTGCGCAGGGTGAGGGCCGCCCCGAAGGCCATGAGAAACCCCACGCCGAGCACCAGGAGCCCCAGCCCGAAGCTGCCCCCGGAAGCGACCGCCGCGGTCACCGGTCGGGCCGCCCCGCCATTCTCCGCCCAAGGTCAGGAGAGGGAGCGGTAGTCGCGACGCGCGTCCCGTATCCAGCCGCCCAGCGCCACCACCAGGATGATGAGGCCGATCACCACCACCACCACCTTGGTGATCACCCCGATGAGGCTCATCGCCACGCCGACGGCCAGCAGAACCGGCCAGAAGCTGGGCCCGGGAAGGTGCTCCGTCTCCTCTCCGGGCTCCTCCTCGTGAGACTCAGCCATGGGCCGAGGCCAGGTAGAGGGCCGCCCAGATGAAGGCCACGCAGAGCATCAGGAACGCCAGCAGGGTGAGGATCACCCCGAAGCGCATGTTGCCGCCGGCAGATCGTCGCTGCATCAACTCTCCTCAGTCGACGGGGTGGGTCCCATCTTACGGCGCAGTCCACCCCCCTCCCCCGCCGACGTCCGGGCCGGCTGGCCGGTCTGGTGGGCCGAGTCGGCCGCGGTGAGCCATCCCAGGGTCACGAGGACCACCACCGCCACCCAGATGCCGGCGGCCAGGGCGAGGTGCAGGTCCTGCAGGGCCTCCGGGGCGCCGGTGGTGGCAACCAGTCCTCCAACGGCGATCTGGGCCACCAGGAGGACGGCGACCAGGTCAGCGGCTAGCCGGGCTCCGGGGACCCGACGCCAGCGCCGTGCCGCCCGCATCGCCAGCAGCCCCAGCAGCACCGAGGCCACCAGCACCATCAGCCGGTGCGAGTACTGGATGGTGATGAGTGGCGCCGGAACCCCGCCGGAGGCGGTGCAGAACGGCCAGGAGGGGCAGGCGTAGCTGGCTCCGCCGTCCACCACCAGGGAGCCCGAGAGCAGCAGCACGAAGGTCACCCCCAGCGTCCACCAGCCCAGGGGGTGGAGCCGGCGGCCTCCGGCTGGGCGCAGCGCCACCAGGGAGGTGACCGCCGTTACCCAGGTGACCGCCAGCACCAGAAGGCCCATGAGAAGGTGCAGGGCCACCGTGACGGGAGCGTTGTGGGTCACCACGGTCACCGCGCCCAGCACGATCTGGATGGCGATCACCACCACCGCCGCCAGCGCCGGGTACAGGACGGTGCGCTGGCGGCGGGCCCAGCGCCAGGCGGAGGCCGCGGTGAGCAGCACCAGCACGGTCACCAGCGTCACCACATAGCGATGGGACTGCTCCAGCAGGGCATGGAAGTGATCGATGGGGCCCAGCTGGCCATAGCAGAGCGGCCACCCGGGGCAGCCCATCCCGGACTCCGTCACCCTCACGGTGCTGCCGAGGACGATCAGGAAGTAGGTGACCACCGCGGTGGCCAGAGCCAGCGCGGGAAGCACCCGGCGACGCCCCAGGGGGGCCGCCGGACCGGGGGAGGTCACGGCAGAACGGTGCCCGGTGGGTTGATCTCCTGGCCAGCCAGCCGCCAGTCGCGGAGGGGGCGGTTGCTCTCCACCTCAGGGATCTGGCGGTCGAAGTTGTGGGGCGGGGGTGGGGAGGTGGTGTACCACTCCAGGGTGTTGCCCTCCCAGGGATCGTTGACCGCGGTCTTGGGACCGTGGAGTGAGATGGCGGCGTTGTACAGGAAGATAAGAATCGCCACGGCGATCACGTAGGAGCCAATGGTCTCCAGGAGATTCAGCGGCCCCCAACCGGAGGCCGCCGAGTAGGTGGCGATCCGGCGCGGCATGCCCATGATGCCGAGGAAGTGCATGGGCATGAAGGTGAGGTTGAAGCCGATCAGGAGCAGCCAGAAGTGCCACTTCCCCAGCCTCTCGTTGAGGTAGCGCCCGAACATCTTGGGCCACCAGTAGTAGAGGGCGGCGAAGAGGGCGAAGAGCGAGCCACCCACCAGGACGTAGTGGATGTGGGCCACCACCCAGTAGGTGCCGTTGAGCTCGTAGTCGATCCCCAGCGAGCTGAGGAAGACCCCGTCCAGCCCCCCGATGAGGAACATGAGGAGGAAGCCCACGGCGAAGAGCATCGCCGCGGTGTAGCGGATCGAGCCGCCCCAGAGCGTGCCCAGCCAGTTGAAGATCTTGACCCCCGTGGGGACCGCGATCACCATCGTGGCGGCCATGAAGAAGATCTGGACCGGAAGGGGCAGGCCCACGGTGAACATGTGGTGGGCGAAGACCATGAACCCCAGGACTCCGATCGCCGCCATCGACATGGCCATCGCCCGATAGCCGAAGATCGGCTTGCGGGTGAAGACGGGGAGTATCTCGGAGATAACTCCGAACCCCGGCAGGACCATGATGTACACCGCGGGGTGGGAGTAGAACCAGAAGATCAGCTGGTAGAGGATCACGTTCCCCCCGTGGCTGGGGTTGAAGAAGTTGGTCCCCAGCTGGCGGTCCAGAAGGACCATCGCCAGGGCCGCCGCCAGGAACGGTGACGCCAGCAGCACCAGAGCGGAAGTCACCTCCATGGCCCAGACGAACAGAGGCAGCCGGAACCAGGTCATGCCCGGGGCGCGCATCCGGTGGATGGTGACCAGGAAGTTGACCGCTCCCATCACCGAGGCGATCCCCACGATGTGCAGCCCGAGGATCCAGAGGTCCTGGCCCACCTGGGGCGAGTAGAGCTTCTCGGCCAGAGGCACGTACCCGGTCCAGCCGTCGGCGGCGCTGCCACCGAAGAAGAAGCCGCTGTACATGACCAGCCCCCCGAGCGGGATCAGCCAGTAGGCGAAGGCGTTGATTCGCGGGAAGGCCATGTCCTTGGCCCCCAGCATCAGGGGCAGCATGTAGTTGCCGAAGGCGCTCCAGACCGGGACCACGAACAGGAAGATCATCGTGGTCCCGTGCATGGTGAACAGCTGGTTGTACTGGGAGGCGGTCAGCAGGTCACCGTTGGGCTGAGCCAGCTGGGTGCGGATGAGGAGCGCCATCAGGCCGCCCACCAGGAAGAAGAAGAAGGTGGTGTACAGGTAGAGCAGCCCGATCCGCTTGTGGTCGGTGGTGGTGATCCAGTCCCACACCCCCTGATAGCGGCGGGAAGCGGGGCGGCTGAGCGGCAGGTCGATTGCGGCCATGGTTAGCTCGACTCCCTCAGGCTGGTGGCGCCGGCAGGTGCTGCAGGTAGGTCTGGTACTGGGACATGGACACCACCTTTACGGTGATCAGCATCTGGTCGTGGCCCAGGCCGCAGAACTCGTAGCACTGGCCGCCGAACGTGCCCGTGCGGTTGGCCTCGATGAAGGCGTGATTGACGATCCCGGGCAGGGCATCGATCTTGGCCCCCAGGTTGGGCACCCAGAAGCCGTGGATCACGTCGAGGGATTCCGTGGTGAGCTCGATCGGGGTGTTGACCGGCACCACCAGGGTGCGCAGCGAGCTCTTGCCCCCCGGGTAGTCGAAGGTCCAGTAGAACTGCCTGCCGATCACCCGGATGTGAATCTCCTGGCGGGCGGCGGCACTGGCCGGGCTGGGCCCGTGGCGGAGATACCCCACGTTGACCACGTTGAGAACAAACAGAGCGCCCAGCAGCACCAGCGGCCCGATGGTCCAAGCCAGTTCCAGGCGATTGTGCCCGTGGATCTGGCGGGGCATCTCGTCGGGGTCGCGGCGGCGGAAGCGGATGGCGGCATACAGGATGGCGCCCCCGACCCCGATCAGGATCACGCTGGAGCAGGCCACGAAGACCCAGAAGAGCATGTCGATGGTGTCCACCGAAGGACCCCCACCGTTGAGGAAGTTGGTGTTGCCGGCCAGAACGGGGACCGGAGCGGCGACCACCGCCAGCGCCACCACCCCGAGTGCGCACGCCGCCTTGCCCAGCCGGACGGCACGAACCAAGCTCAACCTCTCCTCCTGCCGGCACCTCGCAGCGGCGTATCAGCCCGGGTGGCGACCGCCGATAGGCAGGCAGTATGCCCGCCGTCCGATCTCACTGTCAAACCGCGGCACCGTCCCCGGCGGTGTCAGGACCGAGCTGGCCGGGGCTTAAGATTGGGGCCTGGAGCGGACAGCGGACTGCGGGGGAGATCGCATGGTGCAGAGCTTGGCAACCGACCCCTTGGGGGTTCGGCGGCAGCTGGGACCGGGCGGGCCCCACTACTACAGCCTCACGGCGATCAGGGAGCAGGGGCTGGCCGACCCCGGACGGCTGCCGATGACCGTGCGGGTGTGGCTGGAGATGCTCCTGCGCCACGCGGGAACAGCTCACGCCCGCCCTGAGGACGCGCTGCGGCTCGCCAGCTGGTCTGGCACCTCCGGGTCGGACGGCGAACTGCCCTTCTTCCCCTCCAGGGTGCTCCTGCAGGACTTCACCGGAGTTCCGGCGGTGGTCGACCTCGCCTCCATGCGCTCGGCGGTGGGCGCCGCCGGGGGGGATCCCACCCGGATCGACCCCTTGGTCGACTGCGATCTGGTGATCGATCACTCCGTCCAGGTGGACGCGTTCGGCGGCCCGCGAGCCTACGACCGCAACATCGACATGGAGTACCAGCGCAACGAGGAGCGGTATCGGCTGCTGCGCTGGGCCCAGCAGGCCTACCGAGGCTTCCGGGTGGTTCCTCCCGGGATGGGGATCTGCCACCAGGTGAACCTGGAGTATCTGGGCCGGGTGGTCACCCTCCAGGACCGGGGCGAGGGTCCGCTGGCGATCCCCGACACCCTGGTGGGAACCGACTCCCACACCACCATGATCAACGCGCTGGGGATCCTGGGCTGGGGAGTGGGGGGGATCGAGGCCGAGGCCGCCATGCTGGGGCAGCCGATGCTGCTGGGCATGCCCACGGTGGTGGGAGTGCGACTCACCGGGCAGCTGCCCGCGGGGGTCACCGCCACAGACCTCGTGCTGCGGGTGACCCAATGGCTACGGGCGCACGGGGTGGTAAACAAGTTCGTGGAATTCTCCGGGGACGGCCTCGACCACCTCTCCGTGGCCGACCGAGCCACCATCTCCAACATGGCGCCGGAGTACGGGGCCACCGCGTCGCTCTTCCCGGTTGACCAGGCGGTCCTGGACTACCTGCTGACCACCGGGAGAAGTCCGGAGCAGGTCGACCTGGTGGAGCGC
>JAJZGN010000232.1 GCA_021798435.1 bacterium
AGGCGTGCGAGATCGCCCTCGACGAGGCGAGGCAGGAGCTGGTCCTCCCTCTCCTCGGAGGCCGCGACCTTGGTGAAGCCGTCGAAGGTCAGGCGGCTACCGGTGGCGCGGAACTGGTGGCCCGCCACCTCCAGCTCGCACCTCGTGTTCTCGAATTCGGCAGGGGCCATCTGGCTGGCCACGAACCGGCGCCAGATGATCCGGTAGAGCCGGAGCTGGTCGGAGCTGAGGTGATCGGCCACCGCCTCCGGGCTCCGCTCCACGCTGGTGGGCCTGATCGCCTCATGGGCGTCCTGGCTGGCCACCGGGCCGGCCCCCCGGCGGCGCGAAGTGCCCTTCGACCCGAGGTAGCGGGGCCCGAAGGCGCTCTCCACGTAGCGGTGGGCGTCGTCCCTTGCCAGCTCGCTGATCCGCACCGAGTCGGTGCGCATGTAGGTGATGAGCCCCACGGGACCGGCCGAGCCGAGCTCCACGCCCTCGTAGAGCTGCTGGGCCACCCGCATCGTCTTGCTGGGGCTGAACCGCAGCTGCGCCGAGGCCTCCTGCTGCAGGGTGCTGGTGGTGTGCGGCTGGGGCGGGTTGCGGCGCTGGTGGCGCACCTCGACCGCGGCCACCTTGAAAGGCTGCCCCTCAACCTGCGCCATCACCTTGCGGGCCGCCGACTCGTCCGGCAGCGCTGAGCCCAGCTCCTCGTCGGCGGCGCGGCCCCTCCTTCCCTTGGCCGGGGGGTGGTATCGGGCGGAGAACCCTTCCTCCGACGTGGTCTCCAGCCGGGCATCCAGGGTCCAGCTCTCCACCGGATTGAAGGCCTCGATCTCCAGCTCGCGATCGCAGACGAGGCGGACCGCCACCGACTGCACCCGGCCCGCGGACAGTCCCTTGCGGACCTTGCGCCAGAGCAGGGGGCTGAGCTTGTACCCCAGGAGGCGGTCGATGGAGCGGCGCGCCTGATAGGCGTCCACCAGGTTGCGGTCGATCTCCCGCGGCACCTTGAGGGCGGCCTCGACCGCGGGCCGGGTGACCTCGCGGAACACGATGCGCTCGGGCTGCCGGAGGCGAAGCTGGTTGGCAATGTGCCAGGCGATCGCCTCCCCCTCCCGATCCGGGTCCGCTGCCAGCAGAACCCGGCCAGCCTTGCGGGCGGCCGACTTCAGCTCCTGGAGCTGCCTCTCCTTCCCCTTGATCACCGTGTAGTCGGGGGTGAAGCCATCGTCCACGTCGATCCCCAACTTGGACCGGGGGAGGTCGACGACGTGGCCCATGGAGGCCTTGACCTCGTAGTCCTTGCCGAGGAACTTGCTCAAGGTCCGGGCCTTGCTGGGCGATTCGACGATGATGAGGTTGCTGGGCATGAATGGTCTGAACTCCGAGGCCTTGGGGCCAGGCGATGATAACAACAGCGTTCCACGCCCCCGCCCAGTTCAAGCAGGCGCCGGGGAACCCGCCACTAAACTGGGTTGGTATCCCGCTCCAGGAGGCTTGGCGCTTGCCCGTCCTTGTCGACGACCGGTACCAGCAGGGGCTCATCGTGGCCCGCCGCGACTTCACCAAGGACCTTTGGTCCATCCGGATCCGCCCCCTGGACCCCTTCCCCTTCCGGGCCGGCCAGTACCTCACCTTGGGGATCGAGCTGGAGGACCGGGTGCTGGAGCGCCCCTACTCCATCGTCTCAGCGCCAGACGAGCCAGAGCTGGAGCTCTTCATCGAGCTGATTCCCGGCGGTGCGCTCACCCCTCACCTCCACCGGCTTGGAGAGGGGCAGTCGGTCTGGCTCCGCCGGCGCCCCAAGGGGCTGTTCCTGCGCCAGCCGCCGGCATCCGGCAGGGTCCACCTCTTCTGCGCCACGGTGACCGGGGTTGCGCCCTTCGCCAGCTTCCTGCGGCTGCTGGCCCGCCGGTCCCCGAGCGAAGGCGGGGCCGTGCCGAAGATCCTACTGCTTCAGGGAGCCAGCCACGCTGACGAGTTCGGCTATCGGGAGGAGATGGAGGGGCTGGGCCGGGAGCTCCCGGGCTTCCGCTACGTGCCCACCATCAGTCGGCCCTGGGACGAGCCGGGGTGGGGTGGTGAGGTCGGGCGGGCCGAGGATGTCATTCGCAAGTACGCCGACGACTTCGGCGTGGCGCCAGGGCAGGGGATGGCGTACCTGTGCGGCCACCCCGGGATGATCGCCGGGGGTCGGGCGCTCATGCGCCGCCGCGGGCTTCCGGACAAGGAGATCCTGGAGGAGCAGTACTGGCCCGAGGGCAAGGAGCCAACCGGCTCCGACAACTGATCTCGGGCCCGTTCTCAGCCGGACCTCAGCCGCCGCCAGCAGAGTTGAGCTGAGATGAACCGCCACCGCGAGCCGGCCGTATCGGGGTGAAGGAGCTGTCGCTCCCCAAGCCGGTCACGGCGCCCGCCCGGGGCCGGAGGGACCCCGTCCACCCCCGCCGGGGGGCGCTGCTGGCGACCCTCCCCTTCGTCATCTACCTCGGCCTCAGGCTGCCCTCGCTGTTCGAGCCGCACTGGTACAGCGACGAAGCGGGCTACGCCACCACGGCCTGGTTCTCCACCCACGGACTGGCCCTCTACCAGACCATCTGGAACAACAAGCCTCCCCTCCTCTTCTGGATCTACGACCTCGCCCTCTGGGCCTTCGGGCCGAGCGAGGTGGGCCTCCACCTGCTGTCCACCCTGACAGGGCTCCTGGCCCTCAGTGCGCTCGGCTGGGCGCTGCGGCGGAGAGCCAGCGGCTGGCGCCGCCTGGGGCCGCTGCTGGCGGCGGCCGTCCTGCTGGGCATCCCCCTCCTGGGGGGAGACCTGGCCCTTCCGGAGAACTTCCTCATCGCGCCCGAGGCCGTGGGGATGGTGCTGGTCCTGGAGGGCCTGGAGCGGCGGCAGACGGGCTGGGTGGCGGGAGCCGGATTGGCGCTGGCCATGGCCGTCCTGATTCAGCAGACGGCGCTGGCGGCGCTGGCGGCGGCGGTCCTCCTGATGGCGGTCCGCTCGCAGCCGGGTCGGGTGCGCCGGATCGCGGTCCTGCTGCTGGCGTCCGGGATCGGGGTGGGGGCGGGGCTGACCCCGTATCT
>JAJZGN010000233.1 GCA_021798435.1 bacterium
TCCGGATCGAGGTGACGTTGTCCGGGAACAGCGTGGGCACGTAGGCCGCCCAGTTGTCCTTCTCGGCCCGCAATTCGTTCATCCAGAAGGTGACGTCGCGGGCGGTAACCGGGGTGCCGTCAGACCAGAGGTAGTGCTTCAGGGTGATCACCACCTGGGTGTTCCCGTCCTGATAGACGGGCGGATAGGCGAGGCTGATCTTGTAGTTGATCGCGGGAGAGGTGCCGACCCCGAACTGGTAGAGCGGCGGGACCATCAGGTACTCGAACTGGCTCTGATACTGCACTGTGAAGTCGGTCGCCGGGTACAGGGGGAGAATCCAGGGCGGGCCGATGCCCGCCGTCTCGGCCACCGTCACCGTCCCCCCGGAGACCGGCGTGCCGCTGCCGGAGGACGGCCCCGAACTGGTGCTGGCGCAGCCCGCCACCAGCCCCAGCGCCAGCAGGCCCGACACCCACAAGGGGCCTGCGGCCCGGCGTCGGCCGCCCAACTTCAACCACCTAGACAGCATTCTCATACCGGTCACGATCCCTCCTTAAGTCGCGGCCGCTGGCGGACTGCGGGGGTTTGTCGGACCCCCAAGACAGGCGTTGGAAGGCCGTCCGGGGACGGCCGGGGATTACCAGGGTCCGCGGGCTCCCCGGCGGTGGCGACGCCTCGGGCCCAGATCGCGAGTCCGGCCCCATCAGTCCCCGCCTCCGGGGGCGTCCGTGGTGGGGTCCGTACCGGAGCTGTGAGGAGTGGTGTCCCCGCGGTGGTCCAAGGGCTCGACATACCCCTTGATCAACCGCGCGTAGGCGCCCTCGAGGTGGGCGCGGATCATCTCCAGCGCCCTCTCGGTGTCGTGGGCGGCCATGGTCTCGACCAGCTCCCCGTGCTCTCGGTGTCCGACTTCGCTGAAGTCCGGGTTGACGAGGTTGCGCGTCAGGAGGAAGCGGAATATGTGGGAGCGGAGCATGGTCCAGCAGGCGTAGAGCCGGTCGTGGCGGGCGGCCTGGTACACCAGATCGTGGAAGGCGACGTCCAACTCCGCATATTCCCGGGGGCTGAGCCGGGCGGCGGCCTCGGGCATTCGGTTGGCCAGCTCGCGGAGGCGAGACAGGTCTTCAGGGGTGGCCCTGGCGATGGCCAGGCGCACGGCCAGGCTCTCGAGACTGGCGCGCAGGGTATAGACCTCCTCCACGTCCTGGGCCGTGAGCCCGACCACGATGGCGCCGCGGTGGCTGCGGATGGCCACCAGCCCCTCATGGCCCAGCTGGGCAAACGCGTCCCGCACCGGGCTTCGGCTCACCTGCAGCGCGGCGGAGATCTCCGCCTCGCGCAGGTGCTGGCCGGGCTTGAACCTCCCGGTGACGATGGCCTCCCGCAGCCGGTCCGCGACCTCATCGGAGAGGACCCGGTGGGGAACCGCGGTCAGGGCTTTGGCTTCGCTGAAGTCATCCGACACGGTGGATGTCATATTGTCGACAATCCATCGGCCTGTCAAGTCCTCGGACAGGCGGCCGGAACTGGATCGGGGGCGATGGGCCACTCTGCGATCTCTCGCGGGGCCCTCGCCCGGGTCGCCGGGGGGAGCTGTCGGCGTCACGCCCGGGCCACCTGGCTCTGAAGCGTGATGGCCTCAGAGACCTGGAAGGCGTCGAAGCGCAGCCCCGTGGCCTGGCCCGCGTCCAGGGCCGCGAAATAGGCGAAGGCGGGGGCCAGGCGGCGGGGCGAGATCATCCCCTCCCGCATCTCCGGCGTGTAATGCCCCCAGGACATGGGAGTGTCGATCGGCGCCCCGGTGGTGGCGGTGTTCACCGCGATGTTGAACTCGGCTCCCTCGATGCTGAGGACCTTCATGAGCCCCTCCTGGCCGTGCTTGGCGGGGGTGTAGGCGGACTCCAGAGGGAAACCCCTC
Organism: bacterium; assembly: GCA_021798435.1. GTDB lineage: Bacteria > Chloroflexota > Dormibacteria > Aeolococcales > Bog-877 > JAJYXT01. The sequence continues at coordinate 1,901 of JAJZGN010000233.1, forward strand.
AGAGCCGATCCGGACGAGATGAAGACGATGCTTCCGTGACCCTGCGCGATCATCGGCTCCCAGACCCCCTTGGCGAGCACGAAGGCTCCCTGCAGGATGATGTCCAGCTCCCGCCGCCAGCCTTCGAAGGACCACTCGCGGAAAGGGCGGGGCGTCAGGACCGCGGCGTCGTGGATCAGGGCCCGGGGCGCCCCCACCTTCCCCACAGCATGGTCCACGGCGGTGGCGGTGGCCGCGGCATCCGCCAGGTCCACCGCCACCGGGAGTGACTGGACCCCCAGCGATTGGAGTTCGTGAGCCAGGGCGGCCACCTTGGCCTCCTGCACGTCGAACAGGACCAGGTTCATGCCCCGCGCCGCCAGCTCCCGCGCGATCGCGTTTCCCAGCCCGTCCGCAGCGCCGCTGAGGAAGCACCACTGGCCGCGGATGCCGTGCAGACCCATTTGCTCGCCTCCCAATTCAGGCACTGGTGGCCGCCGCGCGCTCGTCCCGGGCGCCGACCACCTCCACGGTCGGCCGATTCAGCCCCTTCGCGGTCCAGACGTAGGGAGCTCGGCTAGCGTGGGGGGCCAGTCCGGCCACCTCGTCGGGCGCCATGCCCGGCTCCGGGCGGAGCGCCGCCGCCGATCTCGGGACAGCGCCCCCGGCCACCGGAAGGGATGTCCGGTCCGACGGGGTCGACGCGGCGTCCAGCCGGCCGGTTGGGGCTCGCACCGGCAGCCCGCCTGCGGTGGGCTCCGGCTGGTTCCCCAGCGCGTGGAGCCATCGCTGGGAGAGCCAGCCCATGGGCGACCGATGCCCGCCGCGAGGAGTGCGATCGCGTCCCTCCCCGCCGGGCCACTCCCTCGCCCCGGCGGGCGCCGCCGCTCCGCTCGCGACCGAGGACGCCCCGACGGGGGCTGAGCTGATCACGCCAGGGAAGCCCACCTGCCCCCCCCGCTTCCAGGGAGGGAAGCGACCGCGTCGGGGGATCGGCGGGATTTGCTCACGGTGGATCACATATTGTCGACAATGATCCCCCATGTCAAGCCCTCCCGGCACTCAACCCTTCGGCTCACACCGGCGGGGCGGGCCGGACCTCGGTCCAGGCCCGCGAGCGGTGCGACGCCTCGACCGCGTTGATAACCTCCTGCACCGCCGC
>JAJZGN010000234.1 GCA_021798435.1 bacterium
GTCGTGGTGTCCGTAAACCACGACCGTGGGCAGCTCGGGGTCCTCGATCCGCTCGGCGAAGACCGCCGGGTGACCAGCCGTCTCCCACACCTCCGCGCGAGTCATGCCGGAAGTGAGGGCGTGATCGCGAAGGAACCGCGCCGAAGCGGCCACGTCCTTCGCATGCTCGGGGTCGGTGCTGACCGACGGTATCTCCACCCAGCGCGTCAGCGCCTCCACCAGTGGCCGCTGCCGGCCGCTGAGTCGACCCTCCTCGCCCCCTCCTTCACCGGTCACCGGCGGGCACCCCCGCACGCGCGGGGGTCCCGCTCGGCGGCTCCGGTGATCAGGCCGCCTTCCCGATCTTGAAGATCTTGGTCCCGCAGACCGGGCAGGTGCCCGTGACGGCCGGCTTGCCGTTCTTGAGGGTGGTTGGCTGGGAGTCTTTGATCTCGCGGCTGGTCTTGCACTTCATGCAGAAACCGGTGACGGCCATGTGGGTGCCCCTCCGCTGGACTGGATGCCCGAAGTCGGGCGAATGAGGCGCATTGTATGGGCCGATCTCGCCGATCGCAAGTTGGGGCCCGCTCCCGGGCCCTATCCACCTCCGCCGATCGGGCGTAGGAGGCCTTGGTACGATCGGTCTGGCCACCCACCGAAGGCCCCAGGGGGGCCGCTCCGGCTTCGAGATGGTCGCCGATCGCCGCACCAGGGAGGTGAGCCGATGGTCCGCAACTCCCTCAGACCGGACGAGATCCTGGAGCTCCTGGCCGGCGCCCCGGCGGAGATCGGGGCCGCCACCACGGGGTTGGCACCGGCCGAGACGGAGGCGGCCCCCCGGGCGGGGCAGTGGTCCCTGGTCTGGGTTCTGGCCCACCTCAGGGCCTGCGCGGACGTCTGGGGCGGGGCGATGACGGCGATCGCCGAGGGGGAACAGGGGACCATTCGCGCCCGCAATCCCCTCACCTGGGTGGAGCGCACTGACTACCGCGCCCTGCCGTTCGACATCTCGCTCCGGGCCTACGAGGAGCAGCGTCAGGATCTCCTCCCCCAGCTCCGCCGGCTGGCGCCGGCGGGATGGGAGAGGACGGTCCTCGTGACCGGAGCGGGGCGCCCGCTCCAGCGCTCGATCCTCTTCTACGGCAGGTGGCTCGCCGGGCACGAGCGCTCCCACCGCCGCCAGATCACAGCCACAGCGGCCGCGGTCCGGGGCTCCCGGCCGGGCGGCTAGCCGGCCTCCGGGCCGGCCTCCCTCCGCCTCAGCCAGCCCAGGATGCCGGCGGCATTGGACTCGACGCCGTTGAGGGCGTCCACGACCGGCTGGCGGCTCTGGTCCGGCGCGGGCTGGTAGGCCCGCTCGAGCAGCGCCCGCTCGATGTGATCGAGGGAGGGCTCTTCGTTCCAGGCCGTCTCGGCCACCTGGCACCAGTGGCGCATCGTCTCCTCGGCCTCGGCGAGCACCGCCTGGGGCTCGCCGGCAGGCCCGAAGTGGGTGAGCACCAACTGGGTCGGCCCGAGCGCCGCCATCTTGTGCAGCGAGGAGACGGCCAGCTCCAGGTCGAAGTCGTCCGGAGGGGTGGCGGGCCGGAGGGGGCCGCCGCCGGGCACCTTGACCCCGGCGGCGTCGCCCACCAGGAGAACTCCGCTGGTGTCATCCAGGATCGCGATGTGGTGCTTGGCGTGCCCTGGGGAGTGGACCAGGGTGACCGAGCGGCCGGCCCCCAGCTCCAGCATCTCCATGTCCTCGGCGGCGCGGAGCCGCCCCTGGTCGACGGCGGTCATCCGCCCGTAGAGGGTGTCCAGCCGCGGCCCGTACACGTTGGCCGCCGCCGCCACCAGCCTGGTGGGGTCGGCCAGGTGGCGGAGCCCGCGCGGGTGGCAGATCACCTGGGCCTTGGGGAACTGGCGCGCGAACTCACCCACCGCCCCTCCGTGGTCCAGGTGGATGTGGGTGAGGACAACGTAGGCGAGCTGGTTTGGGCCCAGCCCGTGGCGAGCCAGGGCGGCCAGGACGCGGGGGGCGTCGAGCTGGGGTCCAGTCTCCACCAGGCAGGGCCGCTCGGCGTCGATGAGGAACACGGCATTGAGCTCGGGCCACCCGCCGAGCTCGGTGTCGATCTCCAGAACCCCCGGCGCCAAGACGTGGTCCACGGCAACTCCCCGAACCGCCCCGGGCGGACTGTTAGGACACCTACCGAGTCTAGTGGGCCCCGCCCGACCGTTTAAGTGTTCGCCCCGCGTCAGCCCCGACCCGGCCCAGCTCAGCTGGGCATCTTGGACCCCAGGGACCCAGGACGAGGAGAGGGGATGGTCGAGATCGACTGGAGGGCCGGGCCGAGGGCCGACCACGCCGCCGGCTCCCACCCGGCCCGGGTGGCGGAGGCGGCGGCGGCCTATCTGGCCACCTACGGGCTGCTCTGGATCGCCAAGTTCCTTGTCTACCAGAGAGTCATCTTCCGCCCGGCCCACCGCGCCGGTCCGGCCGAAGGCCCTGCCTATACTCCAGGCCGTGGAAGATCGCGGTCCGGAGAGCCCGGGGAAGCCGAGCCCGCAGGCGGAGCGGCTCCCGGAGTTCATGAACCCCGAGTCGGAGCACTACCAGCCCTGGGCCGACAAGCAGATCGTCAACGCCTCCAAGGACAAGCGGCCGCTGGCGGATTTCCTCCTCGAGTTCGAGCAGCGGCTGCGGGAGGCGGGTCCGGTGGGGGAACCCGCCTGGGAAGCGGACCGCAACCAGAGGTTGCTGGCAAGGTTCGAACCCCGGCCCGCCGAGCCTCGGCACAAGTCGCGCCGCCGTAGGCGCCCGTCCGGCCGCGGTCCCGCGGCGGGCCCGGCGGGGGCTCAGAGCCCGGCGACGGCTCCGAGCCCGGCAAGATCCTCCGGCTCCCGGCGTCCCCGCCCTGGGGGAGCGCCCCCGGGGGCCGCCGGCTCACCAGCTGGAGGCACCCCCAAGCGGCGGAGGCGCCGCCGCCGGTCGGGGGGTAGCGGCGGCGGCACGCCGGGAGGGGCCGGGCCGAGCGGCGGA
>JAJZGN010000031.1 GCA_021798435.1 bacterium
CCGAGATGCTGGAGGCGGTGCGCTTCGCGGACAGTTCCCCCTGGCCCGAGCCTGACACGGTGGATCGCTGGATCTACGCCAAGCCCATCGATCCCGAGGCGCAAGAGGAGGCGCCTTCCATGGCAGGGGACCCGGCGGGGGCGGCCACCTAAGTGGCTGAGCTGACCTACCGAGACGCGGTGCGCAGCGCCATGCGCGAGGAGATGCGCAGCGACCCGCGAGTGATCCTGATGGGGGAGAGCATCACCGGCTACGGGGGCTCATACGCAGTGACCAAGGGGCTGGTGGAGGAGTTCGGCCCCAAGCGGGTGATGGAGACTCCGATCGCCGAGGCCGGGATCGTGGGCTTCGCGGTCGGGGCGGCCATGGGCGGGCTGCGCCCGGTGGCGGAGCTGATGACCGTCAACTTCGCCCTCCTGGCCCTCGACCAGATAGTCAACAGCGCCGCCAAGTTCCACTACATGTTCGGTGGCCAGTGGTCGGTGCCCCTGGTGGTGCGCACCGTCTCCGGCTTCGGCCAGCTGGGCCCGACCCACTCCCAGACTTTCGAGGGGTGGTTCGCGTCCGTCCCGGGCCTCAAGGTCGTGATGCCGGCCACCCCGGCAGACGCCAAGGGGCTGCTGCTGGCCGCCATCAGGGACCCTGACCCGGTGATCTTCATCGAGCACAGCCTCCTCTACAGCACCAAGGGTGAGGTCCCCGAGCAGGAAGGTCTGGAGGTGCCCATCGGACGGGCGGCGGTGGTCCGTGAGGGCACGGACGTGACCCTGGTCGGATACTCGCGGATGCTGCTCCAGGCCCTGCACGCCGCCGAGGTGCTGGAGCGCGAGGACGGACTCTCCTGCGAGGTGGTCGACCTGCGCACCCTGCGCCCCCTCGACTACCCGACGGTGGTCGGGTCGGTCGGCCGAACCCATCGCCTAGTGCTCTGCGGGGAGGACTGGCGCACCGGCGGCTTCGGCGCCAGCCTGCTCAGCGAGATTCATGACCGGAGCTTCGACGACCTGGATGCGCCTATCGCGCGGGTGGCGATGCGCGACATCCCCCTGCCCTACTCCCGGCGGCTGGAGCAACAGCTCATTCCCGCCAGCCAGCAGATCGTCGACGCGGTGAGGCGCATGAGCTGATGGCCTATCAGGTCACCATGCCCCAGATGGGGTACGACATGACCGAGGGCACCATCAACCGCTGGCTGGTGGAGGAGGGGACACGGGTGGAGCGTGGCGACATCATCGCCTCCATCGCCACCGACAAGGCGGATATCGACATCGAGGCCTACGCCAGCGGGATCCTTCGCCAGATCCTCGTCGGCCCGGGCGGGAAGGTGCCTGTCGGGGCTCCGATTGCGGTGATCGCCGAGGAGGGTGAGGCGCTCGAAGGAGCGCTACCGGTGGCAGAGGGCGGGGAGAGAGCACCCGAAACCGTATCTCCCGAGGTCGTGACCGAGGGTGCGGCTCCCTCGTCCCCTGAGCCCCAGCCGACCGCCGTCCCGGACTGGGCCCACCAGCTGGGCGGGGAGGCCACGGTGTCCGAGGAGCCGCCCCTGGTGGGGCGAGTCAAGGCAAGCCCGCTGGCCCGCCGCCGAGCGCGGGAGCTGGGACTTCCCTTGAGTCAGGTGCGCGGGACCGGGCCCGAGGGGCGGGTCACGGCCGAGGACGTGGAGGCCATGGCGCGGTCGGGCGGACTGGTCGCCGCTGCTCCGACCGCCTCGGGTCGCGCCGCGCCCCTAGACCCCACCGATCCCTCAGAGCCGGTCAAGGCCACCCGGATGCGCGAGGCCATCGCCCGCCGGATGTCCGAGGCCAACAGCACCATCCCCCACTTCTACCTCACGACTCGGGTGGACGTGGGAGCATTGATGAAGCTCCGGTCGGATCTCAACGCCCTCCAGGAGCCAGGGGTCCCGCGGTTCTCCGTGACGGACTTCCTGGTGCGGGCCATGGCCCTCACCCTGCAGCGCCACCCCCAGCTCAACTCCGCCCACGTGGGCGGAGGGGTGAGGCGCTTCTTCTCCAGCAACATCGCCCTGGCGGTTGCCGTGCCCGACGGCCTCGTCGCCCCCACGCTGCGCTCCTGCGAGTCGCTGTCGTTCGCCGAGCTGGCGCGCCGGACCCACGACCTGGCGGCCCGAGCCAAGAGCAACCAGCTGCGTCCGGAGGAGCTGGCCGGCGCGCACACCGCCATCAGCAATCTCGGGATGTTCGGCATCAGCCAGTTCTCGGCCATCATCACCCCGGGCCAGGGCAGTGTCCTGGCGGTGGGCGAGGTGGGCGAGGTCCCGGTGGTGCGGGACGGCCAGGTGGTGGCCGGCCGCATCATGGAGATGACCCTGGCCATCGACCACCGGGTGACCGACGGTGCCCAGGGGGCCGAGGCTCTGGGCTACCTCAGGTGGTGTCTCGAACACCCCGCCTCATTGCTGATCTGAGCTCGGCCCAGAGGGAGGAGGAGCGATGAAGGACCTGGCCATCTTGGGCTCCGGGCCGGGAGGATACGTGGCCGCGATCCGGGCTGCCCAGCTGGGCATGAGCGTGGTCCTGGTCGAACAGGAGGAGACCCTGGGCGGAATCTGCCTCAACTGGGGTTGCATCCCCTCCAAGGCGCTGCTGCGCAACGCCGAGGTGCTGCGGCTGGTCCGGGAGGCAGATCGGTTCGGCATCTCCACCGGCGAGGTCGCGGCCGACTTCGACGCCGCCATCACCAGGAGCCGCGAGGTGGTCTCGAAGCTGGTGGGCGGGGTGGCCTTCCTGATGCGAAAGAACGGGGTCGAGGTGATCCGGGGCCGGGGCCGGCTGGTCTCCGAGCAGACCATACGGGTCGAGCCGTCCGGACAGACCGTCGCCGCCACCCAGGTCATCATCGCCACTGGGGCGCGCCCCAAGGTGGTCCCCGGGCTGGACCCGGACGGAAGCACCATCTTCACCTACCGCCAGGCTCTGGAGCTCCGCCGACTCCCGGCCTCCTGCGTGATCGTGGGGGGTGGCGCCATCGGCGCGGAGTTCGCCGACGTCTACTCCACCTACGGGGTGCGGGTCACCGTGGTCGAGGCGCTGGACCGGATCCTCCCCCAGGAGGACGCCGAAGTTTCGCGCGAGGTGACCCGCCAGTTCCAGCGCCGCGGCATCGCGGTCCGGGCTGGCACGCTGATCCAGCGGGCGGAGCGCGCAGCCGAGGGGATGCGCCTGCACCTGGAGTCGGGCGAGCTGCTCGAAGCGGAGATGGTGCTGACCGCGACCGGGGTGCGGGCCAACATCGAGGAGATCGGGCTGGACGAACTGGGTGTTCAAGTTCGGGAGGGGGCGATCGCGGTCGACCCCCATCAGCGGACCAACGTTTCCGGGGTGTACGCCATCGGTGACGTCACCGGCCCACCCCTGCTGGCCCACGCGGCCAGCGCGGAGGGGGTGATCGCGGTGGAGACCGCTGCCGGGCGGGAGGTGGCGCCCCTCGATACCGATCTGGTTCCCCGCTGCACCTACTGCCAGCCCCAGGTGGCTTCGCTAGGTCTCACCGAGGACCAGGCCAAGGCCCGGGGACTTCAGGTGCGCGTGGGCAAGTTCCCGTTCACGGCCAGCGGGAAGGCCATCGCCATGGGGGAGACTGGGGGCTTCGTCAAGACCGTGTTCGAGGCCGCGACCGGACGCCTGATCGGTACCCACGCGGTGGGCCCAGAGGTTACTGAGCTTCTGCCCGAGATGGTGATGGCCGGGTGGTCCGGCGTCCGCCCGGACCAGTTCGAGGCTCTGGTCCACGCCCACCCCACCCTCAGCGAGAGCCTCAAGGAGGCGGCGCTGGCCGCCGACGGGGCCGCGATCCACATCTGAGCCCGGGGCGCGGCCTCTGCTACAGCCCGGTGATGCGGATGCCGGTCTGGGTGTGGTGCAGGCGGTTCAGCCTCAGAAGCAGTGGGGTCAGCCCTTCTGCGTACCGGCAGGTGGCGAGCGGGCCTGACTCCACGGCCCGGAGGCCCTCGATGCGCCGCACCAGCGTCGCGACCTCCTGCCGGGCCTCCCGGTCGTCCCCGCCCACCAGGACATCCTCGTCCAGCCGCAGCCCAAGCTCCAGGAGCTGACCCGCGGCCACCGTTTGGAAGGCCCCCACCACCCGGGAGGCGGGGCAGAGCTCCGCCAGCTCCTCGGCCGCGGAGCCCGCTGCGGGGTGCAGCGGCTCGGGCCGACCGGAGGCGAAGGACATCGGCACCGCCGTGGAGATGACGATCTTCCCGGCCAGCTCCCCAGCCAGTCCGGGGATGGTCGCCCGCACGGCTTCGTAGGGCACGGCGACCACGGCCAGCGCCAGTGCCGCGACCTCGTGGTTCCGGCTGCCAGTCACCTCTGGGGCCCTGCCTTGCAGTAGCGAGTTCAGCCTTTTGGCCACCTCCCCGGATCGCTCCGGGTCTCGGGAGCCGACCTGAACCTCCAGCCCGGCTGCCGCCAGGCGCAGCGCGAGGCCCGTCCCCAAAGGGCCCGTTCCTCCGATGATGCCGATTGGCTCTCCCACGGCTGCTCCTCCGGCTCCGCGCCTCACCTCAGCGCACCTACGATATCGACATGGAGCAGCTGCGGGAGGAGACACTCGTTCTTGGGTCCGGCCATGAACTGCTGCCGTGTCCGAGCATCCAGGAGCAGGAGGGGCCGGCGGGGATACCGGGGGAGCTCCAACCGGGGCGCCTCTGCCAGCTCCTCCTGCTGCGGGAGGCCGGTCTGCCCCCGGCCCCACCTCCTCGGATCGGATACCCGGCCTCGGAGTTGCACTTCCAGGTGGTCGCCGGAGCCGGATGGGAAGAGGGTGGGGACGCCGTGGCCCTGCTGCTGGCTCCGCTTCTTGAGACTCCCCCCGGAGCGCTCGAGGTGGGATGGCCGGGCGGCGCCGTGACAGTGGCCCTGCCTGCGGAGTGGCGGCGGCGCCTGACGGTCACGGAGCCCGACCCCGCTTGAGCCTTCCCACGGTCGACCTGGCGCCCCGGCGGGGACCAGGCTTCCTCCAGGTGGTGGGGCAGGACCGCATGAAGCTCGCGCTGCTGCTGGCGGCGGTGGACCCGTTGATCGGCGGGGTCCTCATCCGGGGTGAACGGGGCACCGCGAAATCGACGCTGGCGCGCGCCCTGGCGGCGGTGCTGCCACCACGTGAGGTGGTGGCCGGGTGCCGCTTTCACTGCCAGCCCTCCGCCGGGGACCTCTGCGAGGAGTGCCGGACGCGCTCCGCAGGGGGGCGCCCTCTACCTCTCGAGATCCTCCCCACGGGGGTCGTGGAGCTGCCTCTGGGAGCCACCGAGGACCGGGTGGTGGGATCCCTTGATCTGGAGTTCGCGCTGAGCTCCGGCCAGGTGAGGTTTCAACCCGGCGTCCTCGCCGAGGCCAACGGCCAGGTCCTCTACGTGGACGAGGTCAACCTTCTCGACCACCACTTAGTCGACGTTCTCCTGGACGCCTCCGCCGGCGGGCGCAACATCGTGGAGCGGGAGGGCGTGTCCGCCAGTCACCCCTCCCACTTCATCCTCATCGGAACGATGAACCCCGAGGAGGGAGAGCTGCGTCCGCAGCTCTTGGACCGCTTCGGACTTTGCGTAGATGTCGTGGGGCTTCGGGACCCCGAGCAGCGGGTCAGGGTGATGGAGTCGGATCTGGCTCCGACGGGCCCCGCAAGTGGCGACGAGGAGTTGCGCCTCCTGCTGACCGAGGCGCGCCACCAGCTGCCCGCTGTGGAGGTGCCCCGCACCCTGATCCGGGCCGCCGCGCGGATGGCGGTGGATCAGCAGGTGGTCGGGCACCGCGCGGACCTCGTGATGGTGAGGGCGGCCCGTGCCCTGGCCGCGCTCCGGCCCGGCCCCTCGGCTGGGGGTCGCCCGGCGGGCCTCAGGGACCTGATGGAGGTGTCCGAGCTGGCCCTGGTGCATCGCCGAAGAGTCGCCGGCAGCTGGGTGCCGACGGTGGCGGAGGGTGCCGCAGACCAGCGGGCCGACGCCCCGGGCCCAGGGGGCGAGCCTGAGCCCGCTGAAGGTGGGGAAGGTGGGGAGGAGGGTGGAGGCGAGGTCGGCGAGGGAAGTCAGTCCGGCTCCCCGGGCGCAGCCGCGGAGGCCACGTCGGGCCAGGCCGGACCGATGCCGGCGCCGCCCGCGGCCACCGTGGAGCTGGAGGAGCGCTACGAGGCGGGTCGATTGCAGCTCCCCCATGAGCGGCGCCGACGCCGGGGGAGTGGACGGCGCAGCCGCACCACCTCTCAGGATCGAAGGGGCCGGTACGTGAGCTCCTTCTGGCAGGAGAAGACCACCGACCTGGCCCTGGACGCCACCCTGAGGGCCGCAGCCCCCCACCAGGTTCATCGCCGAAGTGCAGCCCCCAACGGCGACGGTAGGGCGATTCAGCTAGAACGCCAGGACCTCCGCCAGAAGGTCCGACAGCGGCGGATCGGCAACCTGATCGTGTTTCTCGTCGACGCCTCGGCCAGCATGGACGCCGAGCAGAGAATGGATGCCACCAGGAGCGCCATCCTGGCCCTCCTCCGGGAGGCCTATGTCCGCCGGGACCGGGTGGCGATGATCTCCTTCGCCGGCCGGAGCGCCCGGGTGGTGCTCCGGCCCACCTCCAGCGTCGATCTCGCCGAGCGCCAGTTGAGCCGGCTGGCGGTGGGGGGGACGACTCCCCTCACCCATGGGCTGGTGGCCGCCCTGGATTTGATCCTGGCGGAGCGGCGCCGCGACCAGGAGGTGCTACCTCTCCTGGTTCTGATCAGCGACGGCCGGGGGAACATCAGCCTACGAGGGGATGAGCCGTTACGCGAGGCGCAGGCCGCCGCCGCTGAGATTCAGCGGGCCCGGATCCACACCGTGGTCATCGACACCTCTCGCGACCACCTTCCCGTCAACCAGACCGCCGAGGGGCCCCAGTTGGCCGGGTACCACTTCAACGCCTGCGCGGACCTGAGCCGGCGACTCAGAGGGGAGTACATCGCCCTCTTCGATGTCACCGAACAGGGAATCCTCCGGCCGGTGGCCGCGGCGCTCCGCCGCGGGGCCTGACCGGGCGGTGCCCTGGGAAGGGAGCCGCCCCTCTGCGACAATCGAGAGGTGAGCGAACCCCGCCTCGTCTACCCCTTCACCGCCCTCGTGGGTCAGGACCGGATGCGGCTGGCGCTGGAGTTGAACGCTGTCAACCCCAGCGTGGGCGGGGTTCTGATCCGGGGCCAGAAGGGAACCGCCAAATCCACCGCGGTCCGGGCGCTGGCGCGCCTCCTCCCCGAGATCCAGGTCATCCGGGGGTGCCACTACGGCTGTGACCCGTTCTCGGAGCCCCTCTGCCTGGAGTGCCAGCAGCGCCGGGCGGAGGGAGAGGAGCTGGTCGCGGAGCCGCGGCAGATGCGGGTGGTGGAACTTCCCATCAACGCCTCCGAGGACCGGGTGGTGGGGAGCATCGACCTGGAAGCCGCCATCCACTCTGGCCAGCGCCGGTTTCAGCCCGGGGTGCTGGCCGAAGCCAACCGCCAGATCCTCTACGTGGACGAGGTGAACCTTCTCGACGACCACATCGTCGACGTCCTCCTGGACGCGGCGGCGATGGGGGTCAACGTCGTGGAGCGCGAGGGCATCTCCGTCTGGCATCCGGCCCGCTTCATCCTGGTCGGAACCATGAACCCCGAGGAGGGGGACCTGCGACCGCAGCTTCTGGACCGCTTTGGACTCTGCGTGGACGTGGAGGGCATCTCCGACCTGTCCGAGCGGGTCGAGATCGTCCTCCGCCGGGAGGCATTCGAGGGAGACCCCGAGGGCTTCCAGGCCGCCTGGGCGGATGCGGAGGAACGTCTCCGGGTCCAGATCGCCCACGCCATGGCTCTCCTTCCCGAGGTGGAGGTGGGCCGGTCGGTGCTGGAGGCGATCGCCCGGCTCTCCATCGCCCTCGGGGTGGACGGGCACCGCGCCGACCTGGTGGGCCGGAAGGCCGCCCAGGCGCTGGCCGCCCTCAGGGGCGGCCTGGGCGCGGGGATCGCCGAGGTCGCCGAGGTCGCACCCATGGTCCTGAGTCACCGCGTGCGCAGTCACCCCGGCCAGCGCCCTCCAGACGTCGCCGAGGCGGCCAGCCGGGTGCTGGGCGAGGCCTGATGGCTTCCCGGTCACGACCGGCTGCAGGCTGCGTCACACTGAGGTCGCGGGGCGGTGAACCGGTCGGCTCCAGGGATACGGTGGGGATCGCCGGTCGCGGTGCGGGGACCGTCCTCCCACTTCGGTGGGACCTCCGCCGCGGCCGGTTTGCATGGCGGTGCCCGTCCCTTCCCCCGCAGGGGGGACCGAGTGGCTGAGGTGGACCTCTCCGACCTGCTTCCCAAGGTCCCCTTGGAGGAGCTTTTGATGAGGGAGGCTCTCGGAGCTCCGGGCCAGCCTCCCGTGGAGGTCGGGCTCCGGGCGCCCCGCTTCGCCAATCCTCGCGGCGTGCCGGTCGGGAACCTCAAACTTGCCCTGCTCCGAGCCCTGGGCGGTGTCGCCTACCCCGCCTCCCGTGAACAGGTGCTTGAGGCCGCTCGACCCTGGCTCCGGTCATCGCCCCAGCTTGTCGCCGACCTGGAGGCGCTCCCGTCAGGCGACTACGGTGGGGAGATGGACGTGATCTGTGAGCTGGAGCTGGCCCGGGGTCACTCCGCCGGCGGCGGGAACCCCGGAGGGAGTTCCGCCGCCACATAGGCCCGGCGTTCCCGGTCGTAGTCGACGACGGCCATCCCCTCGGCGAGCGCCCGGCGCAGCCGCCGGCGCAGGCGAAGGAGGTCGGCAAGGGGCGGCGGTCCGGTGCCCAGCAGTCCCGACGGCACCGGTATCGCCAGCCCGCCCCGGCGCCTTAGGGCCCGCAGCGCCCCCGCCGGGACCGGGTCCAGGAACCACTCCACAACCAGGCGGTCGGTGGGTCGGCCCTGGTTCAGGTCGTCAGTGCGCCGCCCGTAGTAGTCGGGGTGATGGCGGCGGGCCACGGCTCCCAGGCGGTGCAGATTGAAGTGGGCGTTGCGAAGCTGCGCGGGATCAAAGGTCCAGACCATCCGTTCGAGGCCCTGGGCGCGCGCCCAATGCCTCTGAGCGAGCTTCAGGGACCTTCCCACCCCCGCGTCGCGCAGCTCTGGCAGTACTCCGGCGGCGTGGGAGCGGTGGTATAGGCGCCCCTGGGGGTCCGTGCCGAGAAACCCGAAAGCGAACCCCACCGGGCGGGAGCCTTCCCTCGCCAGCAGGACCACGCCGCCGGCCTCCGAGATGGCCTTGAGCAGGGAGCTGGGTGCCGCCACCTCCGTCGCTCCCCAGATCTGCCCCTGAAGCCCGGAGACCTGTTCCAGCTCCTCGATCCGACGCGCCCGGAGGACCGTGATCCGGCGAGCTGGGCTCTCGGTTTTGGCCATGAACTTCCCGATCCTAACCTGGAGCGGGCCCCTCGGGGACCGGCTCGGGGGGGGTGCGACCTTCCCTTCGGGATAATCGGAGGCCAGATGGGCACCCCGACCACGCGGATTCGCAATTTCTCGATCATCGCCCATATCGATCACGGAAAGTCGACCCTCGCCGACCGGCTCCTCGAGTCCACCGGGACAGTGGCCCCGCGGGAGATGACCGAGCAGGTGCTGGACAACATGGACCTGGAGCGGGAGAGGGGGATCACCATCAAGGCCCAGGCGGTGCGCATGCCCTACCGGGCCGCGGATGGTCTCGACTATGAGCTGAACCTCATCGACACTCCGGGCCACGTGGACTTCGCCTACGAGGTCTCGCGGGCGCTGGCGGCCTGCGAGGGGGCGCTCTTGGTTGTAGACGCGAGCCAGGGTATCGAGGCTCAGACCCTGGCCAACGTCTACAAGGCCATGGAGCTGAACCTGGAGATAGTCCCTGTCATCAACAAGATCGACCTGCCCCAGGCTGATCCCGAGCGGGTGGCGGCCGAGGTCGAGTCGGTGATCGGGATCGCCAGAGAGCGCTGCCTCTTGGTGTCGGCCCGCACCGGGCAGGGCGTGGGAGAGGTGCTCGAGGCGGTGGTCAACCAGCTTCCGGCCCCGGTAGGCGACCGAACCCTGCCCCTGCGGGCCCTGATCTTCGATTGCAAGTACGACCCGTACCGCGGGGTGGTGGTGTACGTCCGCATCTTCGAGGGAAGGCTGGAGTCCGGCACCCAGATCCGGATGATGGCCGGGCAGGGGGTCTTCACCGCGGACGAGGTGGGGTGCTTCCGCCCGGGCATGGAGGAGGTGGGGGAGCTGGCGGCGGGGGAGGTCGGCTATCTCGTGGCCTCCATTCGCAACGTCCGGGACAGCAAGGTGGGGGACACCATCACCGAGGCCCAGCGTCCCGCCGCCCGCCCGCTGCCCGGCTACCGCCAGGCCAGCCCCATGGTCTGGGCCGGCCTCTTCTCGGTGGACAGTGACGACTATCCCGACCTCAAAGAGGCGCTGGACCGCCTGCAGCTCAACGACGCGGCCCTGGTGTTCGAGCCCGAGACCTCAGCGGCACTGGGCTTCGGCTTTCGGTGCGGTTTCCTCGGCCTGCTGCACATGGAGATCGTCCAGGAGCGGCTGGAGCGGGAGTTCGATCTGGAGCTCATAACCACCGCTCCCTCGGTCGCCTATCGCGTCAACCTCAGGGACGGCGAGCAGCTGGAGATCGACAACCCCGCCCAGCTGCCGGATCCCTCCCAGGTGGTCTCGATCGAGGAGCCCCGCGTCAAGTTGGAGGTGGTTACGCCCCGGGAGTACCTGGGCGGGATCATGGAGCTCTGCCAGGAGCGGCGCGGCGAGTTCCGCCACCTCGAGTACCAGGTCGGGGACCGCGCCCTGCTCACCTACGACCTCCCCTTGGGCGAGATCATCCACGACTTCTACGACCAGCTGAAGTCCCGCAGCCGGGGATACGCCTCCATGGACTATGAACTTGCCGGGTACCGCCCTGAGCAGCTGGTGAAGCTGGACGTCCTGGTGGCCGGGAACTCCGTGGACGCCCTCTCCACCATCGTCCATCGCGGCCAGGCCCAGGGCCAGGGCAAGCGGTTGGTGCGGCGCATGAAGGAGGTCATCCCGCGCCAGCTCTTCGAAGTGGCCCTCCAGGCGGCGGTCGGTGGCAAGGTGGTGGCCCGGGAGACCATCCCCGCGCTTCGCAAGGACGTCTTGGCGAAGTGCTATGGGGGCGATATCACCCGCAAGCGCAAGCTGTTGGAGAAGCAGCGGGAGGGGAAGCAGCGGATGAAGCGGGTGGGGAGCGTGGAGATTCCCCAGGAGGCCTTCATGGCGGTGCTCACGATTGACCGCTGAGGACCACCCGGGTCCCCCCAGGTCCCTGTACGTCCACCTTCCCTTCTGCCGCCGGCGCTGCGCCTACTGCGACTTCGCGATCGCGGTTTCCGGGTCGGACCTGCAGGATCGATACCTGGAAGCCCTCCTCCGGGAGCTGCTTTTCGTGAGCCGTTCCGGGGCGGTGGGGCAGCCCTTGGAGACGATCCACCTCGGTGGCGGCACTCCCTCCCTGCTTGGGCCGACGCGGCTAGGCAGGCTCATGGAGGCCTTGGCGGCCGGCTTCTCCTGGGCGGAGGGCTGCGAGGTGACCCTGGAGGCCAACCCTGAGGAGGTGTCCCCGGCAGCAACGCGGGATTGGGCCCGGATGGGTATCAATCGGGCCTCCCTCGGGATCCAGAGCCTCTCCAA
Source organism: bacterium (assembly GCA_021798435.1). Taxonomy (GTDB): domain Bacteria; phylum Chloroflexota; class Dormibacteria; order Aeolococcales; family Bog-877; genus JAJYXT01. The sequence goes on from JAJZGN010000031.1 coordinate 11,653, forward strand.
CCCCACCTTGCGCTGGCTGGGTCGGGGACACGATGCCGCGCAGGGTCTGAAGGCCCTGGGCTGGCTGCGTGAATCCGGCATCCCACAGGTGAGCTGTGATCTCATGTCCGCCATCCCTGGCCAGTCAACCGGGGCCTTCCTGGATGGGCTGGACCGGGTGCTCCGGTTCCAGCCGGACCACCTCTCCTGCTACGAACTCACCTTGGAGCCCGGCACCACCACCCGGCGTTTGGTGGACTCAGGACGCTGCCGGCAGGTCGCCGAGGCCGTGGCGCTGGAGCAGCTCCGGTCGGCGCGGGCCAGGCTGCCGGCGGCGGGCCTCACCCGCTACGAGGTGTCCAACTACAGCCGTCCCGGGTGCGAGTCACGCCACAACCTCAACTACTGGAAGGGAGGTACCTACCTGGCGCTGGGGGCGGGAGCCCACGGCTTCCTCGGTGGCCCGGCGGCCAGCGCCCTCGGGCTGCCCGCGGGGTGCGCCCGGGGCGTCCGCTACTGGCACTACCGGGACGCCGCCACCTATGTCCGCGTCGTGGGCCAGGGCTCCACCGGGATCCGGTCGAGCGAGCAGCTGGACGACTCCCAACTGGGCTTGGAGCGGCTGGCCCTGGGGCTGAGGCTTACCCAGGGCGTGAAGGTCGGGGAGGAGCGGCTGCTGGCGGCCTCCCGGAGGCTCGCCGCCCACGGCTGGCTCGAGGTGGAGGGGGAGAGGGTGCGGGCGACCCCCGAGGGGATGGAGATCCTGGAGCGGCTCACCCTGGAGCTGGTCGCTGCCTGATCATCCGGGGGGCAGCCGCAGCCCGAACACGTGGGGCATCAGGACGCCGAGAACGTAGCCCGCCAGGGCGGCGGCGCACCCCACGGCCATGACCTGAGCGGCGCCCCGCCAGAGGGGGTGCCCCACCACCTTGGACTTGGCGGCGCCCACAGCTCCCAGCGCCAGCGCCGACAGGCCGAGGGACAGAAGCACCGCGGCGATGCCGGAGAGCGCCGCGTACGGAACGATGGGGACGACCGAGCCCACCAGGAAGGTGACCCCCATCACCAAGGCATCTCGAAGGGGGTTCTCCTGGTCGGTGCCAGCGATGCCCAGCTCCTTCTCGATGTGGGTCTGCTCCCAGAGGCGGGGGAAGCGGGCCAGCTCGCGACTCAACCCCTCGGCGGTGGCGGCGGGAACCCCGCTCTCCACCAGGATGGCCACCATCTCCTCGTGCTCCTCCTGGGGCTGGCTCTCTAGCTCGGCACGCTCCTGGTGGATGGCGGCCCGCTTCAGGTCCCTCTCCGCCACGGCGGCCAGATAGGCACCCGTTCCCATCGAGACCATCCCCGCCAGCGCCCCGGCGATCCCCGCGATGAGAATGGTGGTGTGCGAGACCGCGGCTCCCGCCGTGGCTGTGGCGACGCCCGTGGTAAGCCCCAGGGTGGTGAGCAGCCCGTCCTGCATTCCGAAGACCACCTCTCGGATGCTGGCCCGCCGGGCGAGGTCCTCCCGGGCGGTTTCGGTCGGGTGCCGGACCCGG
>JAJZGN010000235.1 GCA_021798435.1 bacterium
GCCCGCGCACCCTGCCAGCGCCAGCGCGTCCCAGCACCAGAAGGCATCTCGGAGCGGAAGATAGCTGAAGGGCAGGATGACCCAGGCCGCGATGGGTGGGTTCACGAAGGGGATCGCGAGGCTGCCGCCATGGCCCTTGACCGCCGCCTCGAGAGCGTATTGGGTGGGCAGGGAGTAGAGGTCCCGGGTCAAGGGAAAGCCGAAACTTGCCAGCCCCCGAGCGGCGAAGTAGAAGGCGCTGAAGTCGTTCGGCCACTGCTGTTGCCACCCTGTGGCTACGGCGGTGACCCAGGCCGAGAGGAACAGGACAAGGAGGAATGCAACCTGACTGGACCGCCGAGAGGTCCACAGTCCGGACCCCCCTTTCACGGCTGGTGGGGTTGTACTGGGCTGGGCTCGAGGGCCGGGCGGGCGAGGAGCCCCGCGCTCAGCATCGAGCGCCCTTGCCAGATCCGACTGAGGCGCTGCCTTAGAAGCCGCGCTGACCGGGTGGGCGAAGCAGGTATCGAACCTGCGACCTCCTCGTTGTAAGCGAGGCGCTCTACCACTGAGCTATTCGCCCGGGAGGCCCAGGCTATCGCACCGGCCCACTCGGCGGGCGACCGGAGTCGACCCGGTCGAGTTCGACGGGGTGCAGGAGATATACGTCCTGTACCACCAGGACTTTCTCCAGAAGAGAGGTCGGGGAGTCATGTGGCACGACCGGGACCCCCATCGCCTGGAGCCGGATCCGAAGAGTGGGCGGTACCGTCGCCTGTCCCTTCAGGTTGAGCTCCTCCAAGAGTTCCAGAGCCGAGTCCAGCTCGGCCAGCCGATTCCGCCTTCCGTCCCGCGCGGCGCGCGACTCCTCCTCCCGGCTCACAGCCGCCGACCGCCCCCCGCTGGAGACCAGCGCACCGATTCTTGGTACCTGCGCACCTTTGAGCCGGAGCGAGGCACGATCGCGGCCACCTCTTTCTGCCGGTTCCAGTCTCAGGCCGGAGCCGTCAGCTCTCTTGGAGCCGGCACTTCCAGCCCTGCGGGATCGACCCACTCCGAACGCAGGCCCAGAGCGTTGGCTACGAAGGGAGCCACCAGGTCCGCCAGAGCCCGGGGGCTGCAGTCGCCCGTCGCCCCCTCCCCCTGCAGCGAGCTGGCAGACCGGCCCTCGATGCCACAGGGCACGATCCGGGCGAAGGCGGCGAGGTCGGTGGTGCCGTTCAGGGCGAACCCGTGATAGGTCACCTTGCGCGCACTGAGCCGGACCCCGATCGCCGCCAGCTTGCCCGCGCGTGCCCAGACCCCGGTGTAAGGCGGCTCGCGGAAAGCCTCCACCCCCAGGAGCTGGCAGCTGTCGATCAGCGCCCCCTCGAGACAGCGCAGGTATTCCACGGCGTCCAGTACCCGCTCCTCCAGGTTGACGATCGGGTACCCCACCAGCTGGCCGGGCCCGTGATAGGTCACCGAGCCTCCCCGGTCGACCTCGAAATACTCGGCTCCGGCCTGACGAAGCCCCTCCTCCCCCACCAGAAGGTGGTCCGGGCTGCCTCCCCGGCCCATCGTGTACACGGGAGGATGCTCGAGGAGGAGCAGGACGTCATGGGTTAGCTCGCCGCTGGCGCGGCTGGCCGCGAGCCGCCGCTGCCACTCCCAGGTGGGGCCGTACGGCAGGGTGCCGCACCAGGCCACCTGAAGTGGGGGCCGCCAGATCCCGGCCATCCTGGCTAGCCCGCGGCCTTCGCCTGGGCCTGCTCGTGGGCGTGGTACGAGCTCCGCACCAGAGGTCCCGACTCCACATGGTCGAAGCCAAGGGCCATCCCGTACTCTCGCAGCTCCAGGAACTCCTCCGGCCGCCAGAAGCGGTCGCAGCGGATGTGTTTCAGAGAGGGCCGGAGGTACTGCCCGATCGTGACCAGCCGCACCCGGTGGTCCCGCAGGTTGCGCAGGACCTCCTTGACCTCCTCCATTGACTCCCCCAGGCCCACCATGAGGCCGGACTTCACCCGTCCGTCCGGCGCCAGCTCCGCCGCTGCCTCCAGAACTCCGAGAGACCGCGGGTACGCGGACTTGGGCCGGACCCTGGGAAACAGCCGGGGGACCGTCTCGATGTTGTGGTTGAAGACCTCCGGCCCCGCCTCGAGCACCGTCTGGATGCTCTCCCGGCTGCCCTGGAAGTCCGGGGTGAGCACCTCGACGGCGCAACCGGGGCTGAGCTCCTTGACCTGTCGGATGGTGGCGGCGAAGATGCCAGCGCCACCATCGGGGAGGTCGTCCCGATCCACCGAGGTGATTACGGCGTGGGTGATTCCCATCTCCCGGACCGCCTCCGCCACCCTACGCGGCTCGTCGGTGTCAAGTCCCTGGGGGCGGCCGGAACGAACGGCGCAGAAGGCGCAGGCACGGGTGCAGATGTCCCCCAGGATGATGAAGGTGGCGGTGCCGTGGCTCCAGCACTCCCCGAGGTTGGGGCAGCGCGCCTCCTCGCAGACCGTGTGCAGCCGCTGGCCCCGCATCAGACGGTCCAGCTCGCTGTAGCGGCCGCCCACCGGCATCCTAACGGTGAGCCAGGGCGGCCGCCGGTTCACCCCTTCCGGCAGCAGCTGCTGCCACATGGGGCGGCCGTCGCCCACCGGGCCGCGGCCCGGGATGACGGTGGGCCTGCGGTCAGGGATCAGTGGCAGGGGGACTCGAGGGGGAGCGGGGCTGTCAGGCACCTCCTCATCCTAGTCGCTGGAGCGGGGCCTTCCGGCTAGTACAGGGGTGTCTGGGGCCCCACCGACTCCAGCCAGCTCTTGACCGCCCCCAGGAGACGGGCCGCCGCCGAGCCGTCGTTGATCCGGTGGTCAAAGCTGAGGGTGAGGTTCATCATCGGGCGGATGGCGATGGCGTCGCCGACCACCACCGGCCGGGGCACCACGGCGTCCATCACCAGAATCCCCGCCTGGGGCTGGTTGATGATGGCCTGGGAGAGCACCGTCCCCAAGGCGCCGGCGTTGTTCAGGGTGAAGGTGCCGCCCTCC
>JAJZGN010000032.1 GCA_021798435.1 bacterium
CTCCGGGCTCGAGGACCACCTCCTCGAGGGCCAGCTCGCGGGGTTCGACCGAAGCGTCCGGGAGATCACGGTGGCGGCCAGCCTGCTGGTGCCCGCCCGCCCCCTGCCCCAGGCCCGCCGCGCCCGACTCCGGGACGCCGCCGCCCTGCACCGCCTCTACCAGCACGTCAGCTGGATGCGCCTGGAAAGCGCGGCCGACTGGCGGGCTCGGCTCCGCGTCGAGCCCGCCTGGGTGGTCGAGGCGGAGGGCGGAGTGGTGGGGGTGGCGCGCTGGACCAAGCGCTACGGACGGGTGGTAGAGGTTGGTGGGGTGGCCACGGACCCGGACCGACGCCGCCGGGGGGCGGCCACGGCCGCCGTCCTGGCGGCCACCGCACCGGCGCTGGCCACCGGCCTCACCCCGGTGCTTTGCTTTCAGGACCCCGGCCTGGCCCCTCTCTACCTCAACCTCGGGTACGAGCGGGTGGGGAGGGAGCTGGCGTTCCACAGGACCCCTCGGCCCGGCCTCGGCCTATGATCGGCAGATGGCGGACCTGAAGTCGGCGCTGGCCTGGTCGGCGCTGGTGGCCGGCGCGGCGGTGGCCGCCGAGCGGGCCGCGAGCCGCTGGCGCCAGGGGAGCGGCGATGGGGCGCTGGACTGGGAGCTGGTGCGGCGCACCGCCTACTCCAGGGCGGGTGAGGACCGGCTGGACCTGGTGCGGGAGGTGGGCGACACCTACCAGCCGCTGGTCCAGGAGCTGGTGCCCCTCCTGGCGCTGGCCTGCGGCTCCGGAGCCCAGTCCGCCAACTTCGGGGCGGTGCGGGTGGTGGGGAGGCGTGGCTTCGTCGACCAGAACCTGGCCATGATGCAGCGGGTGATCGGGCCCCTGGAGCAGATGACCGGCAGCTTCCGCAGCAGCCCCATGCTCCGGCTCCCGACCAGCCTCTACCTCGGCACCCTCCTCGGCTACATCGGGCGTCGGGTCCTGGGCCAGTACGACCCGGTGCTCAGCTTCGGCGGGGAGGAGGCGGCGTCCCTCCCCTCCCCGGCCCTGCTCATGGTGGAGCCCAACGTCCGGGATTTCCAGGAGCGGGCGGGGTTGCCGCTGGACTCGCTCCGCCGCTGGCTGATGCTCCACGAGCTGACCCACGCCTGGCAGTTCGAGCTCCACCCCTGGCTCGCACCCCACCTCACCTCACTGGTGGCCGAGCTGGCCCGCCTTCCCCGGGCCCAGGGCCCCAAGGGGCTCGAGGAGCTGGTGCAGGCGGCCCGCCAGCTCAGGCCCCAGCTGGCTGCGGTCGGTCGCATCCAGGCGGTCATGGCCCTTCTGGAGGGCCACGCCAACTACATCATGCGCGAGGTGGGGCAGCGCCACCTCGCCGACTTCGAGACTCTCGATCAGGCCTTCCACCGCCGCCAGGAGCAGCCAACCACCCTGGAGCGGCTGCTGCTGATCATCTCCGGGGTGGCGCTCAAGCTGCAGCAGTACCAGCAGGGGGAGCGCTTCCTTCGCCAGATCCGCGAGGGGGGAGGTGAGGCGGCGCTGGCCCGGGTCTGGAGCGGCCCTGAATCGTTGCCCAGCTGGGGCGAGGTCCGCAGACCAGAGCGCTGGCTGGAACGGATGGGCTACCAGCGCACCTGGCCGGGCTGGGCCTCGTCCCAGCCTGCCTGAGCCGAGGATTCGGCGCTCGGTATCACAGCGGCCGCATCTTGCGTACACTGCGCGGGTGAACTGCCTGCGGGCGGGGTTTCTCCGACCCGACCTTCGAGTCCTCACGGAGCTGATGCCATGAAGATCTCCCTCCGCCTCCCCGGCGGCACCTCCCTCCCCGGCGCCCTGCGCCGGCTCATCGAGCCACCTCCCTCCCGGCAGCTGGTGCCGGCCCTGGTCCCGGTCGGCGTCCCCGGCGCCTGGCGGGTCCCGGATCAGCAGATCTTCCACCCGGTTTTCGGGCGCAAGCGCGACGAGAACCCGGCTCCCGGACCCGAGGAGGAGCCATCGGAATCCGCCGAGGCCGCCGCCCAAGGCGCCGGCCCGATGGTGCCCGGGGCGGACGGGCTGCCGCCCATCCCGTCCGCGCCGGAACCGGGCGAGCCCCGCGAGGAGGAGCCCGCCGCGGCGGCGCCCGAGGAGGCGGCGACGGCGCCCGCCGCTGAGGAGGCGGGTTGGTCCTCCTACCAGCAGCCCGCGGAGCCGTCTCCGTTCTCGTTCGAGGCCGAGCCGGAGCGGCCGGACCTCCCCGCCTGGACCCCCACCCCGCTCGGGGAGTCGGCGTTCCCGGCGTTCCCCACCGAGACCGAGGAGACCCCGGGACCATGGGGGTCGCCCCAGGGCCCGGAGGTGGTGGCCTTCCCCGGCGGCGACTACCAGGAGCCGGCTCCGGAGGCCAGCTGGCCCTCCCCTTCCCAGGATCCCGTCTGGGGAGCCCAAGCTGGGGACGCAGAGGCCGCCGCGGAGGCTGAACTACCGGAATCCCACTTCGCGGAGGAGGCGGCCGAGGCTGCTCCGGGGGAGCTGGAGCCGGCCGACGTGATCGAGGCCCCGGCTGAGCCCGCTTCCGAGGAGGAGGCCGCCCCGGCTGGGGAGTACGCCCTGGAGCCGGAGCCCGCCACCTGGGCCGCTGAGGAGCCCCCGGCGCCGACATACCTCACCTACCCCGCCGAGGAGCCCCCGGCCCACCTGGGGGCCGTGGCGCTGGTGGAGGACGCCCGCGCCTTCCCCCTCCCCGAGGGCGAGGTCCTCTTCCGCAACCTCCGAGCTGGTTTCACCGACCCGGCCCGGCTGCTCCGGCACCTGGCCGGAGAGGGGCACACCGGGGTGCTCCACGTCGCCGCCGCGGAGGGGCGCAACACCTACGTGGTCCTGGTGGACGGGTACGTGGTGGCGGTCGCCGGCGACGCCCAGGGCCGGGTCACCACCACCAACCGAGTGGCCTTCCCCAACTTCCCCAACAGCCAGGACGTGCTCAACGTGGTCACCTACCCCCGGGAGATCGCCCGGGGGTTGGGGCTCCTGCTCCACGCCCCGGTGCACTTCCGGGGGCTGGGGGCGATGTTCGTCAACCTGGACGGGCTGCGGAGCTACCTCAGCAAGCACTCGGCGTCCGGGGGCATGGTGGTGGCCTCGGACCAGGGCACCGGCGTCGCCCTCTTCGACGACGGCCGGCTGGTGGGGGCCTACACCGGCAACCAGGCTCCCGAGGGAGACCTCACTCCACTCCGCGAGCTGATCAAGGACCTGGACGCCGAGATCGACGTGCGCATGGGCGGCCCCAAGGAGCTGGACCCGATCCCGCTGGACACTCTGCTGGCCGGCTACCCTCTGTGACCGAGGGGCCGGACCCCGAGCCGGCCGACAGCCGCTCCCAGTTTGCGCGCGTCGCTGAGGCCTACCGCACCAGCAAGACCCACGCCGATCCGGTGGCTCTGGCTCGCTTTTTGGAGCTGGCCGAGCTGAGGCCCAACCACCGGGTCCTGGATGTGGCCACCGGCGCCGGCCACGTCGCCCTGGCAGCCGCCCCCCAGGTCCGCGAGGTCGTGGCCCTCGACTTGACGCCGGAGATGTTGCAGCAGGCCCGGGCCCAGGCGGCGGAGCGCGAGATCCGCAACGTGGAGTTCGTGCTGGGGGATGCCGAGGCGCTCGAGTTCCCCTCCTCCTCCTTCGATCGGGTCCTGGTGCGCTCCGCGCCCCACCACTTCCGGCACCTGATCCCCGCCCTGGCGGAGTTCCACCGGGTGCTGGTGCCCGGAGGGGCGCTGGCGGTGAGCGACTGCTCCCCACCTCCGGTGGTGCGGGACTGGCTGGAGGTGGTGGAGGTGGGTCGCGACCCGTCCCACATCCGCAGCCGGGAGCTGGAGGAGTGGCGGGCGCTGCTGCAGTCGCTGGGATACACCGTGGAGCTGGCGGAGCGGATCGAGCAGGAGAACGACGTCCTGGCGTGGTTCGACCGGGCCGGAGTGGACGACCCCACACGGCGGCGGCTCCTCGACTATTACGAAACCGCCCCCCAGGCGGTGCGCGAGCAGCTCAGCCCCCAGTGGCGGGAGGGGCGCTTCTACCACCGCTACTGGCAGGGGCTGCTGCGAGCGCGAAGGCCGCTGGAACCGGTCCTCTGACCGTCGGTTAGGGTTCCCTTGATGGCTGAGCCGATCGACCTCAGCGGGGTGCACCGGGAGCTTGACCTGCTCAAGCGCCAGCTCTGTCACTGCCAGCTGCGGGGCGAGTGCCTGGGCTGCAAGGGGGTGGAGATGGTGCGCCAGCAGCTCGAGGCGGTGGTGGCCGCAGCCTCGCAGCCGGTACTCCTCCAGGTGGCCCAGGAGGCGGCCGCCAAGGACATGGTCTCCCAGTTCACCCAGATGCAGGAGCGGCTGATGGATGACCCCGCCATCCGCCAGGCGGCGGACGCCTTTCGGGAGCGGCTCCTGGAGGACCCCGAGGTCCGCAACCTCATGGAGGAGCTGATGAAGCGGCTCGGCCCGGAGGGCCTCGGAGGTTTGGGAGGGCCGGAGGGGCTTCCGTGAGGCGCCGCTCGGTCCTGGTGCTGCCCGGCGACTCCGAGCGGATGGTGGCCAAGGCCCAGGCGGTGCCGGCGGATGAGGTCGTGCTGGACCTGGAGGACGCCGTCTCCCCCGACCCGGAGTTGAAGAGGGTGGCCCGGGCCCGGCTCTTGGAGCTGGCGCTCCAGCACCCCTTCGCGGGCCGCCGGCTGGCGGTGCGGGTGAACCGGGTCGGCACCCGCGAGGCGCTGGACGACCTTCTCGAGGTGGTCCCCAGACTTGGCCCCCGGCTCTCTTCGGTGGTGGTGCCCAAGGTCCAGGGGCCGTCCGAGGTCACCTTCGTCGACACGCTGCTGGCGGCGCTGGAGCCCAGAGGGCACCGGGTGGAGATCCAGATCCAGATCGAGGACCCGCGAGGACTCGAAGCGGTTACCGAGCTGGCAGGGGCCTCGCCCCGCCTCTCCTCCCTGATCTTCGGCCCCGGTGACTTCGCCGCGGCGATGGGCATGCCCACCCTGGCCATCGGGCGGGAGGCCCCCGACTATCCGGGCGACATCTGGCACTATCCCCTCTACCGGATCGCGGTCGCGGCCCGGGCTCGGGGGCTCCAGGTGGTGGACGGCCCCTACTCGGTGCTGGATGACGAGGAGGGGCTGGCCCGCTCCTGCCTGCGGGCCGTGGCGCTCGGGGTGGACGGCAAATGGGCGATCCACCCGGGGCAGCTGGAGACGATCAATCGAACCTTCACCCCCGACAGCGAGCAGGTGGAGGGTGCCCGGGCAGTTCTGGCCGGGCTGGGCCCCGGGGGGGCCCGGAGGATGGGCGCGGAGATGGTGGACGAGGCCAGCCGGCGGCTGGCGGAGTCCGTCCTCACAAGGGCCGGGGAGAGCTGGTGACCTCCGAGCGCCCGCAGCTCTCGAGGGAGACCCTTTTGGTCCACGGGTCCAGCCGGTCGGACCAGCGCACCGGGGCCCTGGTCCCGCCGCTGGTGCTCTCCGCCACCTACGCCCATGGGAACCAGGAAAAGCTCGCCTACTCCCGGGACCGCAACCCCACCTGGGAGCTTCTGGAAGCCGCGGTGGCGCAGCTGGAGGGGGCGGCAGGAGCGGTGGCCTTCGCCTCCGGCATGGCCGGGATCTCCGCCGCCCTGGAGCTTCTCCCGATGGGGGGGGAGGTGGTGGTGGCCCAGGACGCCTACACCGGCACCCGCGACCTGCTCTCCCACCTCAGCTCGACCGGGCGGCTGCGGGCGCGGAGGGTGGACGCCACCGCCCCGGCCGCCCTGGAGGAGATCGGAGGGGCGGAGATGGTCTGGCTGGAGAGCATGGGGAATCCCCTCCTCAGCGTTCCCGACCTCCGGGCCTGGGCCGCGGCCGCGCACCGCCGGGGGGCGATCCTTCTGGTGGACAACACTCTGGCCACCCCGCTCCTCTGCCGCCCCCTGGAGCTGGGCGCGGACCTCGTGGCCCACTCGGCTTCCAAGCACCTCGGGGGCCACAGCGACCTCATGCTGGGGGTGGTGGCCGGACAGGACCCCGAGCTCATCTCGCGGCTGCGCCAGCACCGCACCCGGCAGGGTGGCTGCCCCGGTCAGATGGAAGCCTGGCTGGCGCTCCGGGGGATGCGCACCCTGGCGGTGCGCCTATCCCGCCAGTGCCAGACCGCGGACTTTTTGGCCCGGGAGCTGACCGGGACTCCTCGGGTGAAGGAGGTCCACTATCCCGGGCTTGCCACCCATCCCCAGCATCGACTGGCGGAGGAACAGCTGGAGGGGGGGTTCGGCGCCCTGCTGGCGCTGGAGCTGGAGGTCGAAGCGGAGGCGGCGGAGAGGGTCTGCACCTCCACCAGGATCTGGACCAATGCCACCAGCCTCGGGTCCGTGGAGTCGCTGCTGGAGCGCCGGGGAAGGTGGGCCGGAGAGGAGTATCTGCCCCCGGGGTTGCTCCGCCTCTCCTGCGGGATCGAGAACCGGGAGGATCTCCTGGAGGACCTGGGGCGGGCCCTGGCTCAGGTGGGGGCCGGCCCGCTCGCCTGAAGGAGCCGCCCCAGGAGATCCAGGATCGCCTCCCGCACGGCGCCGAGGTCCGAGTCCCCGAGGGCCAGCTCGGTCAGGGCCCCGTCCATGGTCATGGCGATGGCGCGGGCCAGGGGGGCCACCGGCCCCTCCACATCCCCCTCGGCGAGGCGCTCCTCGAGGTAGCGGCGGATGAAGGCCACGATGGTGTCCCGGCGGAGCCGCAGAGAGGCCTGGAGCCCGGGGTTGCGCTGGGCCTCGGCCAGGGCCCCCAGGAGGAGCGCCCCCTCCCCGCCCCGGGCCAGCCGGGAGAGGTAGAAGTCGACGGCGTGGGCCAGACGCGCCCTGGGGTCCTGGATGGCCGCCATCTCCGCCATCAGCCCCGCCATCTCCACCTCCGCCCCCAGGGTGCAGGCGGCGGCGTACAGCTCGGCCTTGCCGCTGAAGTAGCGGTAGATCAGTCCCACCGAGACCTTCGCCTCGGCGGCGATCTCGGGCACCGAGGTGGCCTGCGGACCGGAGCGGGAGAAGGCCCGAGCCGCGCCCTCCAGGATGCGACGGCGCATCTGGTCGGCGTGCTCGCTGACCGCCGGCTGGATGGTCAAGCTGGCTCCTCTGCTCCACGGCCCGGCCTGTTACCCTGTAAGCCTACCTGAATGAACGTTCATTCAGGAGGTCCACCGGAGGCCGCCACCTTGCCCTTCGCTCGCCTCGGGGCCTTCGCCCACCGCCACCGACGGTCCATCCCGGTGGGGGGCCTGGCGCTCATGGTCCTGCTCCTCGTGCTGTCCGGGCCGCTCGGCGGTTCCCTCCAGGCGGGGGGCTTCTCGGTCCCCGGCTCGCAGAGCCAGCGCGCCAGCCAGCTCCTCACCCGCCACTTCGGGGCCGCCACCACCCAGCTGCTGCTGGTGTACCGCAGCCCCCGCCCCGACGTGACCAGCCCGGGGGTCCAGGCGGAGGTGGCCGCCAGTTTCGCCCGTCTCGCCCGTCGGCCGGAGGTCTCCTCGGTCCAGACCTACGCCAGCACCCAGCTCCCGATCTTCATCGGGGACCGGGGTTATGAGACCTTCGCAGTGGTCAGCCTCAAGTTGAGCGAGGTGGCGGCGACCGACCAGCTGGCCAATCTGAAGTCCTATCTCAGCCGTCCCAAGGGGCTCACCATGTGGGTGACCGGCTCGGCTCCAATCGACGCGCTCTACAACAGCGCCTTGGAGGCACAGCTCCGGACCGCTGAGCTGATCGCCCTGCCCGTCTCCCTGCTCCTCCTGCTCCTGGTCTTCGGCTCGGTCACGGCGGCCCTCCTTCCCCTCCTCATCGCCGGGCTGGCAGTTCCCACCGCCCTCTCGGTGATCCGCCTGATCGCGGCTCACTTCTCGATGTCCATCTTCGTGACCAACGTGGCCACGATCGTGGGGCTGGGGCTGGCCATCGACTACTCGCTCTTTTTCGTCAAGCGCTTTCGGGAGGAGCTGACCCAGAGTCCCCCCGAGGTGGCGGTGGTGGCGGCCACCGCCAGCGCCGGCAAGGCGGTGGCCATCTCCGGCACCGCCGTCGCCCTGGGCCTGCTCTCCCTGACCCTCTTCCCGGCGACCGCGCTCGGGAGCATGGGGATCGGAGGGGTGGTGGTGGTGGCCTGCACCCTCCTCTTCGCCCTCACCGTCCTGCCGGCCATCCTCTCCCTCCTCGGCCACCGGCTCAACTGGCTCACCCTGAGGCGCGGGCTGCGGGGCGCGACCGACCTCACCCATCACCAGTCCAGCTTCTGGGGGTGGGCCGGTGAGCGGGTGATGCGCCACCCGGTGGCGATCGCCCTCCCGGTGGCGGTGGTCCTGCTCGCGGTGGGCACTCCCTTTCTCAGCCTTCGGCTCTCCACCGGGGCCAGCGTCCAGGAGATCCCCGCCGGACCGGCCCGCACCGGATACGCCCAGCTGGTGGGCAACTTTCCCCAGGCCGGCGGGGTGAACGACCTCAACATGGTGGTGGACTACGGCCACCAGCTGAGTGGGCGGCTGACCCCCTCCCAGCAGTCGGCTCTCAGCTCCTACCTCGCCAGGGCGGAGCGGCTACCGGGGGTGCAGGGGGTGGACGGCGTGCTCTCGCCGCCCCCGGGGGTGCCTGGGAGGCTCTATCGGGGGTTGCTCAGCGGGCCCGCGGCGCAGCGTCCAGCCGGGGTCCAGAAGTACATCGCGGGCTACCTGGCCGGCCCGGTCGCCCAGTTCGAGGTCTCCTCGGGCTACGGCCCCGACTCCAGTTCGGGGGCCAGGCTGGTGTCTCAGCTGCGGCAACTGGCTCCGCCCTCCGGGACCACGGTCCTCTACGGAGGCGGGGCGGCTGTCTCGGTGGACTTCCTGGCCGCCTTCGCCGGCACCATCCCCTGGGCGGTGGCCATGGTGGTGTTGGCCACCATGGCGGTCCTGTTCCTCACCTTCGGCTCGGTGGTGCTGCCCATCAAGGCCGTGCTGATGAGCCTCATCTCCATCAGCGCCGCCTTCGGCGCCATGGTCTGGATCTTCCAGGAGGGCCACCTCTCCCGCCTGCTGGACTTCACCTCTCCCGGCTCCATCACCGCCACCGACCCGGTGTTGATGTTCGCCTTCATCTTCGGGCTCTCCATGGACTACGAGGTCTTCCTGCTGACCCGGATCCGGGAGCGCTACCTGGCCACGGGGGACAACCGCCGGGCGGTCCAGGAGGGGATGGCCTCGACGGGTGGGGTGATCACCTCGGCGGCGCTGATCATGATCGCCGTGTTCGGCGCCTTCGCCCTGGGCCACGTCCTGGACATCCAGATCCTGGGGCTGGGGATGGCCGTGGCGGTGGCGGTTGACGCCAGCCTGGTGCGGGGGGTGATGGTTCCCGCCCTCATGCGCCTGCTCGGCCGGGCCAACTGGTGGGCACCAGGGCCGGCCCAGCGGCTGGTGGCCCGGCTCGGCCTCTACGAGAGTTCCGCCCCGATCCCTCCGGCGAAGGCCGCCTGAGCTGGCGGCCAGCTCGTCCGAACGCGGATAATCGCGCCGTGATGACCGCCCCCGAGGAGACCTCCGAGCGGCGTGCTCTGCTGCGCCGGCTGGACGACGTCCTCGAGGCGCTGGAGCAGCTGAACCTCTCCGAGGCCACCAAGCTTCCGGACCGGGTCCGGCGCTCCCTGGAGGCCCACCAGATCCCCTTCGAGGACGGCGCCGAGGTGCGCATCCTTATCGAGCGGGTCTGGCGCAAGCAGGAGGCGCACATGCTCAGCCCCCGCCAGGAGCGCCGCCGCAACCCCAGCCGCCGGGCCGGGAGCCGCCGTCATCCCGGCCAGGAGGTGATCGAGAGCATCCTGCGCCAGGTTCAGCGGGGGGACGGGCCCCAGGTCTGAGCGCCTCCCCGCTCGGGCATTGGGGGGGGACCCCGAGAAGGCCGGCCACCGCCGCCAGCGGTTCCGACGAAGCCTCCGGGTGCCGGTGGGAGCTGAGCCCGAGCGGACCGGACACCAGCGGTCCCGGCGCCTTATCGCCTCTCGAGCCCGGACCCCCAACGAAGGGGTTGGCGGTCGAGGGGATGCCATGGGGGGCGTAATCGGCGACCAGCGTCAATAGGGGCGAGAAGGCGCGAGGGGCGAGGGCCCCGAAGAGTCTCCTCAGGGCCAGCCCGCGGGCGCCCCAGGTTTAGGCATTCGGAGGAGGAGGTGGCGGCGCTGGGCGGCCTATCCTCTGATGGGTGAGGCAGGTGGGGTGGGCGCGCCGCTCGGTGAGTCGTGCGGACCTCCTCATCCTCCTGGTGACGGCCGCCTGGAGCGTGAACGTGGTGGTGGTCAAGGTGGCCCTCCAGGACAGCGGCCCCCTCTTCTACGCCGCGGTGCGGTTCCTTCTGGGTGGTGCCGGCCTCTGGCTCCTGGCCCGGCGGTTCGAGGGCCCGATCCGCCTCCCGCGGGGCCGGGACCTCGCCCTGGTCGTCACCGCCGCCGCCCTGGGCACCGCCATCAACCAGGCCAGCTTCACCGGGGCGCTGGCCCTCAACAGCGCCGACTTCGTGGCCCTGGTGCAGGCGGCGACCCCCCTCATGGTGGCCGGCTGGCTCGCCGCCGTCACGCGGCAGCACTTCGGAAGGAGGGTCTGGCTGGGGCTGGGGCTGGGACTGGCGGGGCTGGCGCTGGTGGTGGACACCGGTGGCGGCGCCCGGGCCAGCGGGCTCGGCACCGTGGTGGCGCTGATCATGCCCGCCAGCTGGGCCGCCTACCTCCTGGTGCTGCCCCGCCTGCTGCGGCATCACCGCCCCCTCACCCTCTCCGCCCTGGTGACCCTCCTGGGGGCGCTCATGCTTCTGCCCTTCGGGGCCCTGGAGGCGGTGACGAGTCCGCCCCGGATCACGCTTGGCTGGTGGGGCCTCTTGGCCTACAGCTCGCTGGTAGCGGTGGTGGTCACCACCTGGCTGTTCCTCTTTGCCCTGGAGCGGCTGGGGCCGGCCCGGACCTCCACCTACACCTACCTCCAGCCCTTCATGGCGGTGGTGGCCGCGGCCCTCCTGATCGACGAGGCCGTCCTGCCCCTGCAGCTGCTGGGGGGCGCGATCATGCTCGTGGGGGTGGCTCTGGGGCGGCCGCGTCCGCGCCGGGTGGGCGGTGGCCGGGACGGCTCCGGTCCGCTGACGGTGGCTCCGAGCCCCCCGACGGCAGCTCCTCCCGAGGGGGCAGCGTGGAGAAGCTAATGGACTCCGGCGGAAGTTCGTGACCCACCTGAGGTTCAAGCCGGGTGGTCGGCGGAGGGAGGTCTGGAGAAGCAATCGAGCGTGTCCTGCCGGGTCCCGGCAACCCAACGTAGCGACAGACTGAGTCCGTGCCTAACCGCCCTTCACGCCAACTCCCCCAACGCCTGGGGTGGAGGTTTGGACGGCTAGACCTGATCGTGGCGGGTGCCCAGGTCCTGAAAGAAGCGCAGCAGGTAGCCATCAGGGTCCGCGACCACGAATTGGCGGTTCCCCGCCAGTCCGCGGGCGGTCCTGTACCACCGCTCTTCCATCGGAACAAGCGGGGCATGGCCGCCGACCATGACGCGTTCCAGCACTCTATCGACGTGCGAGACCTCGATCTGGAAGTTGATTCCTCTCCCGAACGGATACTCCAGGGGTGCCGTACGAAAGCGTCGACCCGGGCCATCCGCCTCCTCGATCATGAGGTTGACCCCGTCGAGTTCCAGGTACGCGAACCGCTCCTCGGCGCGCGTATACAGCACGGAAAAGCCCAACAAGCCGTAGAAGGCGAGCGAGGTATCAAGATCTGACACGTCAAGTTCAGGGACTAGCCAACTTCGAAAAGCGCCCATTCTCCCATCATGGGGGCTCCGCCTGCGCCCGCGCTCGGGGCTTGCTGCCGCGGATCGTGCATGGGTCACGAACTTCCGCCGAGGACCACTAGACTCGTTGGTGTCCAGGTGCTGGGGGGGCGATGATGGGGGTCGGGGCGGCATGACAGGAGCGCGGCCCCTGGTGGGGGTGGTCGGCCTGGGGGCGACGGGCTCCGCCACCGCCTACCACCTGGCCCGGCGGGGTGCCCGGGTGGTGGGGCTGGGGGCCTTCGGCCCCGGCCACGACCGGGGCTCATCGCACGGGGAGTCCAGGGTGATCCACCAGGCCTACTACCCGGATCCCGCCTACGTTCCCCTGGTGCTCCGCGCCTACGAGCTCTGGCGGGAGCTGGAGGGGGAATGCCGCGAGCCGATCCTGAAGATCACCGGAGGGCTGATCCTGGGGGCCCCGGACGCGGAGCTGGTCCGGGGGGCGCTGGCCAGCTCCCGAATGTACGGACTCGACGCCCGGCTGCTCACCGCCTCCGAGGTGCGGCGGGAGTTCCCCGCCCTGGACCCGCCTCGCGGCGTCACCGCCCTCCTGGAACCTGGGGCGGGGGTGTTGAAGCCCGAGGCGGGGGTCCTCTGCCACCTGCGCGCGGCCGCCGGAGCCGGTGCCGCGCTCCGCTTCGGGGAGCCGGCGCTGTCCTGGGCACCCATGGCGGACGGCGTCGAGGTGGAGACGCCCTTCGAGCAGCTCCGGTTCGACCACCTGGTGCTCACAGCCGGGGCCTGGACCTCGAGGCTGCTCCGAGGATGGCAGCTGCCGCTCACCGTGGAGCGGCAGGTCATGGTGTGGCTGCGGCCCGCCGCCTCGGGGTCGTTCGCGCCGGACCGGCTGCCCGCCTTCTACTACCAGCACGATCCCGTCCACTCCTGGTACGGCTTCCCCACCCTGGACGGTGTGACCGTGAAGGTGGCCCGGCACCACGGCGGCGAGCTGACCACCCCCGACTCGGTCGACCGCGAGTGCCACCAGGAGGAGCTGGCGGCCATCCGGGAGGGGATCGGGGAGGTCGCCCCGTCCCTGCGGGCGGCGCCCGTGGAGCGTGCCCGGGTCGCGCTGGTGACCAATACCCCGGACGGGGACTTCGCCCTGGGGCCGCACCCCGAGTGCCCCCGCGTCCAGGTGGCGTGCGGCTTCTCCGGGCACGGATACAAATTCTCCCCGGTGATCGGCGAGATGATGGCCGACCTGGTGCTGGAGGGTCGGCCGCGGCGCCCCCTCGGGCCGCTTGAGGCGTCCCGCCTCCTGGAGGTGACAGCTTGAGCTGTGGCAGTGACCGCCTGGGGCGGCGGATGGGCCTCCCTTGGCGCTGAGCGGGGCCGCCCG
>JAJZGN010000236.1 GCA_021798435.1 bacterium
GAGATGGACGAAATCCTCTTCGAACTGAGGGGGAGGGCGGTGGGGCTGAACGCCGGCCGCTGGGACTACCTCTTCTCGATCATCAGAAAGTTCCGGGACGACCCCCGCTTCCTGCTCCCGGACCGGGCCCAGGTCACCATGGCGGTGCCGTTCATGGGGGCCTACGCCGAGCTCCTGGTCCGAGTCTGCCACTCCCGCGGCACCCACGCCATCGGGGGGATGGCGGCGCTGGTTCCCAGCCGGCGCGACCAGGCGGCCACGGAGAGAGCGCTCCTCGGGGTGGCCCAGGACAAGGACCGCGAGGCGGGGCAGGGCTTCGACGGCACCTGGGTCGCCCACCCCGACCTGGTGGAGGTCGCCACCTCGGCCTTCGCGCGCGGCCTTGGCGGCCGGGCCAACCAGCTCGAACGCCTTCGCGAGGACGTCCGGGTCGGGCGGGACCAGCTGCTGGCGGTGACGGTGGAAGGAGGCGAGACAACCCTCCAGGGGTTGCGCACCAACTGCTCGGTGGGGATCCGCTACCTCCAGGCCTGGCTGGCCGGCAGCGGCGCCGTCGCGCTCGACAACCTGATGGAGGACTGCGCCACCGCGGAGATCTCCCGCTCCCAGATCTGGCAGTGGCTCCGCCACGGCCGGATCACCCGCCAGCAGCTGGAGGAGGTGGAGGCCGAGGTGATGGGCGAGCTGGGGGAGGGGTACCAGACCGCCTTCCGACTCTTCCATCAGGTGGCCACCTCGGCGGAGTTCGTGGAGTTTCTCACCCTGCCCGCCTACCAGGAGCTCTCCTGACGGTCCCGTCGCAATCTCTGGCGAGGGGGTATCGGCGGTTGTACGGGTCCCCTCCCTCTGCTATGTTGCCTCCCAGTTCCCGGCTCCGCCGGGGCACGCATCCAGCGGGAGAGCGCCAAAATGGCCAGGAAGACTGAGCCCGAGACCCCAACTGTGGAGCCGGTCGTGTACGGCGAGCCCGAGGGGGGCGGCTGTGACCACACCGGCTGCGCCAACACCGAGGCCTATCGCTGCCTGTACCGCGACCGCCGGGCGGTGGACTGCGCCTGGGTGGCCTGCAAAGATCACCTCAAGGTGGTGGAGGGCCGCGCCTTCTGCATGCGCCACGCCGGGATCATGGAGGTGCTGGTGCTGGCCCGCCACCAGGGGCAGGACCTGCTGCCCCCGGACCTGGACGACCGCTGCGCCTCCCTGGTGAGGGCGGTCTCCCAGGACCTCAACGAGCCGGTGCTGGAGCGGCTGGTCCGCTGGAGCGACGCCAACACCAGCATCATCAACGACCCCGCCATCCGCTACACCCGCCCGGACCGGCTGCACCACATCCCCGGCCACTGGGAGCGCGTCTGGGCACTGGCCGCCCGGACCGGCCTCTTGCTCCGGGTCGGGCTGAGAGTGGAGGACGCCCGGCCGGAGACCGTGGTCCTCACCGGCGGGGTGACCCACCTCATGGCTGCGGTGCCGCCCTGGATCGAGCGCCGGCTGCACGGTGACCTATATCAAGGCTCCCAGAGCGAGCTGGTGGAGCGCCTGGCTTTCCAGCAGCAGCTCCTGCAGGCACTGGACGCCTACGTGGAGAAGTACGGGGTCACCTACCCCAAGTCCCTCTCAGCTGCCTCCAGCTGAGCTCGGACGGCCGGGCCGCGGCTCCCCCGGGCGTCGTCGGACAAGGCTCGCGCGCCAGCCGTATCCGAGGAGGATCCCGAGTCCGGCCACGGCCCCCACCACGACCTTGGTGAGGAGCAGCTCCGCCCCCTGAGGGGGGACCAGCAGCACCGCTACCAGGGTGGGGAACACCACCCAGCGCCAGGGATACCGGCTGCGGCGCACCTGCCCGTGGTACATCCAGCCGAACCCCAGCGCCAGCCCCAGGGACACGGCTCCCAGGGCGAGGTAGCCGACCAGATACTGGACCCTGGTCGGGGCCGACAGCCCGACCGAAAGGCGGATGGAGAGCGGGGGGAGGAAGTCGGTGGCGTAGTAGGTGGCCAGCAGCCAACCCAGAGCGTGGACGGAGATGGAGGTCAGCTTCTGGCTCTTCCGGAGCCGCTCCTCGCGGGCCGCGAGCTCCCCGGCCGGGCCTTCCGCGCGGTGGCTCCCCACCGCGCCATTATCTGCGGACAGAGGGGGGCCATCTTGCCGCAGCGGTCCAGCGCTCGTGACGCTGGCCGTGGCGGTTGGCCACGACCTGTGCGCGGCGAGCACCTCCTTGTTAAGAGTTGGCCTGGCCCGGCGAACTGGCCCAACCCACCTGGCGCCGAACGCTCCTAGAGCGAGAGTATCGGGCAGCCCACTCGCCTCGCCCCGAGATGGCTGCCTGGCCCTGGCTACCCCGCCGTAGTCACGCCGGTGACCGTTCCGGACTCGTCGGTCTGGTATCTGCCTTTCAGCAAGTCGAGGACGACGAGCACGTTGCCAAAGGGATCCTCGACAACGGCGACGTGACCAACAGGGATGTCGGCCGGCTCGGAAACCACCCGGCCCCCATGGCCTCGAAACACCTCCGCGGCCTGGGCGGCGGACTGCACCTTCCAGTTCGGCTCGTACCGTTCCCGGGTGGTGAGCACGAGCTCGGTGGCAGAGCCCGGCAGCTCGAGCCCGGCTTGGCCCACGTCGTCATTGCGCCAACGCAGACGGTGGCCGAGCGCATCTCGGTAGAAGGCAAGCCCGGCTTC
Source organism: bacterium (assembly GCA_021798435.1). Taxonomy (GTDB): domain Bacteria; phylum Chloroflexota; class Dormibacteria; order Aeolococcales; family Bog-877; genus JAJYXT01. Next base: position 2,682 of record JAJZGN010000236.1, read on the forward strand.
GAGGTCGGGCACCCGGACGGTCACAGCATCCACGGAGTCAAACAGAGGAGCGCCCACCGGACCAGTATGCCAATCCCAGCTGCTGGCCCGAGACACCCGATGGCCCGCGGTGCCGCCGGGCGTGTTCTGCCCGCGCCTCGTGGCCAACCCCGATCTGCGGATCCCGGCGAAGTTCCACAGAGGGCGGGCCCGACGGCAGGGATGGCAGCTCCGGAGCTCCTCTCCCCGTCCAGCGAGTGCGCCCGCGGGGGTACCGGCCCCACCGCCGGGGCC
>JAJZGN010000033.1 GCA_021798435.1 bacterium
AGTGGGGTGTGGCGCTTCTCGGAGCTGCTGCCCCCGACCCCGCCCGGGGTGACCCCGGTCACCCTCGGCGAGGGGGGCACGCCGCTGGTGGAGCTTCCGCAGTTGGCGGATGAGCTCCGGCTGGGGAGCCTCGCCGTGAAGCACCTGGGGGTCAACCCCACCGGGTCCTTCAAGGACCTCGGAATGACGGTCTGTGTCACTGAAGCCAAGGCCCTGGATAGAGGGATCGTGGCCTGCGCCTCCACCGGCAACACCTCGGCGTCGATGGCGGCCTACGCCGCCCGAGCGGGGCTGCGCGCCCTGGTCCTGGTCCCGGAGGGCCAGGTCTCGGCCGCCAAGCTCGCCCAGGCGCTGGACTTCGGCGCCCTGGTGGTGCAGGCCGGAGCCACGTTCGACGCCGCCTTCAGCATCCTCCGGCAGCTGGCGGCCCGGCTGAATCTCTACCTGGTCAACTCGATCAACCCCTTCCGCCTGGAGGGGCAGAAGACGGCGGTGGTCGAGCTCCTGGAGCAGCTGGACTGGCGGCCACCCGACTTCCTCATCCTTCCCGGGGGCAACCTGGGCAACGTCTCCGCCCTGGGCAAGGGGCTCGGAGAGCTGGCCGAGGCGGGGCTGGTGGCCGAGCTGCCGCGCCTCGGGGTGGTCCAGGCCGAGGGTGCCAGCCCGTTCCACCGGATGTGGTCCACGGGGGCGGAGGAGCTCGTGCCCGAGGACCGTCCCGAGACCCGGGCGACCGCGATCCGCATCGGCAGGCCCGCCAACTGGCCCCGAGCCCTCAGGGCGCTCCGGCGGACTCGTGGCCTCACCGCCGCGGTCTCCGATTCCGAGATCGAGATGGCCAAGAGGCGGCTGGCGACCCTCGGGGTCGGCTGCGAGCCCGCGTCAGCCGCGAGCCTGGCCGGCCTCCGGCAGCTGCGCCGGACCGGCGAGGTCCCCGAGGGGGCTCGGGTGGTGCTGGTGCTAACCGGGCACCAACTCAAGGACACCGCCTACGTGGAGGAGCACCTGGCGGGGCTGCCGGGTATCCGGCGAGCGGAGCCGACCCTCAAGGCGGTGGAGCGCTCCCTTCGGGGCTGGCTCTGAACTGAGGTCCGAAGCTCTGAGGAGGTGACCATGATCAGCAGATTCCCGGTACCGGCGTTGGCGGATCTGCCAGGGGACCTGGCCGAGCGGGTAGGCGTGATCGCCGCCCGCACGGGGTTCGTCCCCAATGTGCTGCTGGCCCTGGGCCACCGGCCGGCGGAGCTGCGGGCCTTCATGGACTACCACGACGCGGTGATGGAGCGAAAGGAGGGGCTGAGCAAGGCCGAGCGCGAGATGATCGTGGTGGTCACCAGCGCGGCTCGCAGCTGTCCCTACTGCGTGATCGCCCACGGCGCCATCCTCAGGGTGAGGGCCCACGACCCCCACATCTCCGATCTCCTGGCGGTAAACCACCGCCTGTCCCCGATCGACCACCGCCAGCGCGCCATGCTCGACTACGCCCTGAAGCTCTCTCTGACCCCGGAGCTGGTGGGGGAGCCGGACCGCGAGGCCCTGCACTCCGCGGGGTTCGGCGAGGAGGAGATCTGGGACATCTCCGCGGTGGTGGCCCTCTTCGCCCTCGCCAACCGCATGGCCCTCGCTCTCGACCTCCGGCCCAACCCCGAGTTCCATGACCTGGGTAGGGCCGCCCCTCCCTCCCAGGCCGGCGGCTGAGCGGCCCTTCCGCCCCAGCGCGCCTCTCGACAGGCTGTGGGCACCTGAGGTCGGCGCCACTCGCGGAGAGCCGCCCGCTATGATAGCTTCGTGATATCAATTTGGCTGAGCGGGAAGCGGGAGGCACCATGAACAGCGAAGGCTCGCCGCGATCGGGACTTGAGGAGGCGCCGGCTGCCGTTCACCCGGCGCGCGTCGCCGTGGAGGAGCGGGGTGCCTCGGCCCTGAACGGTTGGCTCGGCGTGCTGGCCATGGCTGCCGCCGTCGTCACCGCTCACTATCTGTTCGACGCGGGGCAGGCGGTCTTCGCCGTGGTTCTTCTGGTGGCGGCGGCCGTGGTGGCGGCCTCCCTGGTGGTGGTTCAGCCGGGTCAAACCCAGGTGGTGCGCTTCTTCGGCAGCTACGTGGGCACGGTGCGAACCACGGGCTTCTCCTGGACCCTGCCCCTCACGGTACGCCGTGGGGTGAGCGTGCGGGTGCGGAACTTCGAGACCGGACATCTGAAGGTGAACGATGCTGATGGCAACCCGGTGGAGATCGCGGCCATCGTGGTCTGGCAGGTAGCGGACACCGCCCGGGCGGTCTACGCGGTTGAGGACTACCACAACTTCGTCAGGGTCCAGGCGGAGTCCGCGCTCCGCCACGTCGCCACCACCCACCCCTACGACCAGCCGGTTGGGCCGGACATCTCCCTCCGCGGTTCCACCGACCAGGTCGCCCACGAGCTCGAGCAGGAAGTGGCCGACCGGGTCGCCATCGCGGGGGTGGAGGTCGTGGAGGTCCGCATCAGCCACCTGGCCTACGCTCCGGAGATCGCCCAGGCGATGCTGAGGCGGCAGCAGGCGGCGGCGGTCGTGGCGGCGCGGGAGCGGATCGTCGATGGGGCGGTGGGGATGGTGGAGATGGCCCTCGACCAGCTCAACCGGCGCGGGATCGTGGAGCTGGACGAAGAGCGCAAGGCGGCGATGGTGAGCAACCTCATGGTGGTGCTCTGCAGCGACCAACCCGCCTCCCCTGTCGTCAACGCTGGCACCCTCTATCCCTGAATGGCAGCTGGCCGCAAGCCGGTACTTCTGCGCATGGACCCGGCGGTCCACGAAGCCCTCGCCCGCTGGGCCGCCGACGAGCTGCGCAGCGTGAATGCCCAGATCGAGGTGCTTCTGCGCCAGGCCCTGAGGCAGGCCGGGCGGATGCCGGAACGTGCCCGCCCGCCCGCCCGGCGCGGGCGTCCACCCGCCGCCTGAGCCCGGCCGGTGGTCGTGGGGGGAGCGGTCAGAAGCCGTACAGGCGAGCCGTGTTGCGCTCCATGATGTCCTGCTCGACATCCTCGAGCCAGCTGCTCCGGGCCCCCTGGTCCGCCCACCGGCGGCGCACCGTGGCCCACGCCTCCTGAAGCACCTTGGCCCCGAACCAGTAGGTCTCGGGGTGCCCGTGCCCGTCAGTGCCGCAGAGGACCCTCGCGGTGGGGGCGAAATCCAGGATCTGCTCCAGCCGCTGGGCCACGGTGCCCACCGTGTAGAGGTTGAACTCGGATATCTCCGCATACACGTTGGGCCGGGCCAGGGTGAGGAATGCCAGCTCCTCGTGCCAGGGGTAGGAGCCGTGGATAAGCACCACCGTGGCCGCCCTTCCCTCGGGAGTCTGCAGCAGCTCCTCCAGCAGAAGGGGATTGGCCTCGCTGAGGCGGATCTCGGAGTCCCCGAACCCGGTGTGGATCTGGAAGGGCATTTCCATCTCTGCCGCCCAGCCCAGGGCCGAGCGCAGGATGAGGTCTCGAAGCGCCTTTCCCCGGCGCCTTGGAGGCAGGCCCCCGGTCTCGTCCAACGACCGCTGCGCCGTCTCCAGATTGGACTCGGGATCCACCCTGAGGCCGGTGCGATAGGCGATGATGGTCTTGAACCCCTGGTAGCCGCTGGCGGGCGCCTTCCGGACCGCGTCCTGCACCGCCAAGAACACCTCCTGGGCGCCGGCGCCGTCCTGGATCATCTGGTCGATGAGCGGCTCCAGCCGCAGGATGGGCCGCACCGGGCAGCCGATCAGCTCCGAGAAGCGCTCGGCCTGCGCGGTGGTGGCGTCCAGCTTCCACCCCGGATCCAGGACCACGCCGTGGATCCCGGCGTCCGCGAACAGGCCGCGCACGTACCCCGGCCAGTCCGCGCTGGCCCGGCCCCGCGCCTCGGCCACCTCCTCCACCTCGCAACCGAGGTATCTCGCCAGCCGGACCGAGAGGATCTCATGGCTGAGCCGGGAAGGGCCGCTGCGGGCCCGCTCCGCCCGCTCGTCGGCGGTCGCCGCCAGCTGGACGTTGATCGACGAGAGGTCGAGCGGACCCCCGCTTTCCGCCACCGGGTGCCCGTGGCTGTCGATCATCTGGATCGTCCCCGAAGTGGCCGGCGAGCCATCAGCCGGGCTCCCGGAACACCGGAGGCTCGTACTCCACCTTGAGCCCCGAGGCGACCGCGTTGGAGCCGTTGAAGAAGTCGACCACGGCCATGAGCTCGAGAAGGTCGGCGTCTTCGAAGCCCATCTGCCGCAGGGCGTCGGTGTGGCTCGAGAGGCAGTACGAGCAGTTGTTGGTCGCCGACACGGCCACCGCGATGATCTCCTTGGTGCGCCGATCCAGCCGGCCCTCGGCCATCACCGCCTTGAGCTTGTTCCAGGTGGCGGCCAGGTACTCCGGCTGGTGGGCCAGCGCCTTCCAGTAGTTGGGCACCCGGGCGAGGCCGCGTGAGGACATGATCTCCTCGTAGACCTCCTTCACCAGGCCGGTCGCGTCCGACTCGTCGATCAGCTTCACCATGGCCACCTCAATCCCTCCCGGCGGCGGCGGCCTCGGGCGCCCCGACGGGGGTCAGCCACTCCTGCCAGCCGTCGGTCTCGCCGCGCACCGCCGAGAGGTAGGCATCCTGCAGCTCCCGGGTCACCGGCCCCAGCCCGCCACCCCCGACGGTCCGGCCGTCCACCTCGGCGATGGGGGCGATCTGAACCCCGGTGCCGGACAGGAAGGCTTCGTCCGCGGCCAGCAGCTCGCTGCGATCCACCCGGCGCACCTCCACCTTCAGGCCCCGCTCCTGGGCCAGCGCCAGGACGCAGTCCCGGGTGATGCCCACCAGCACGTCGTCGGTGGCCTGGGGGGTGACCAGCACTCCCTGCTCGACCAGGAAGAGGTTCGAGGAGGAGGCCTCCGATACGTGCCCATCCTGGGTCAGCATGATCGCCTCGTCGAAGCCCCGAGCCCGGGCCTCGTCGGAGGCCAGGGCGGCGTTGAGGTAGGCGCCCGTGGGCTTGGCCCGGCTGGGGATGGAGTTGTCGTCAATCCGCCGCCAGGCCGAGATCATGACCCGGAGGCCGGAGCGGATGTCCAGGTAGTCGCCGAAGGGAAGGGTGTAGATGCAGAGGTCGCTGGCGATGCCGGAGAGGGTCACCTTGATGGTGGCACCCGACTTGTAGAGGATGGGTCGGACGTAGACGTCCTCGCGGTAGCCGTTCCGGGCCAGGAGCTCCACCACGACCTCAACCACGCGCTCCACCTCGAGCCCCAAAGGCGGCTCGAGGTGGAGGATGTGAGCGGAGCGCAGCAGCCGGTCGGCGTGCTCCCGCAGGCGCACCACGTTGAGCCTCCCCTGGCGGGGGCTCCAATAGGCCCGGATCCCCTCGAAGCAGCCGGTCCCGTAGTTGAAGGCGTGGGTGGTTATCGGCACCTTCGCCTCCGCCTGGGGCACGAAGTGCCCCTCGAAGTAGACGATCTCGCCCGGCACTGTCATACGTACCTCCCCATGCCCCCGGAGACGTCGATGGACGCCCCGCTGATGTAGCTGGCCCGCGAGCTGGCCAGGAACGTGACCAGGCCCGCCACCTCCTCCGGCTCGCCGAACCGGCCCAGGGGCACCTCTGGCTCCGCGATCCGGGCCATGAACTGCTCGAGACTCAAGTCCGGCGCCCTCAGGCGGTGGATGTTCTCCCACTGCGGGGTGCGCACGAAGCCGATGTTGACGCTGTTGACCCGGATCCCCTCCGGCCCCAGCTCCATCGCCAGCGCCTTGCTGAGAGCCAGGCAGGCCGCCCGGTCCACGGTGGTGGCGAAGAAGGCGGGGTCGGGCTGGCGCCCGTAGATGGCGTTGATGTTGATGATCGTGCCCGCGCCCCCGCGGCGCAGGTGGGGGAGGGCGGCCCGGCTGCAGCGGACCTGGGAGAAGAGCTTCACCTCCAGGTCGGCTTGGAAGTCCTGGTCCGTGAGGGTGGCGAAGGTTCCGGGGTGGGCGCGACCGGCGTTGTTCACCAGGATGTCCAGCCCGCCCAGCTGCTCTGCCGCCCCCGCCACCAGCTCCTCCACCTCGGCGGCTCGGGTCACATCCGCCACCCGGGCCACGACCGGCGCCCCCAGCTTCTCCAGCTCCTTCAAGGCGGAGCTGAGCTCCTCCGGATGCCGGGCGCACACTGCCACCGCCACCCCCTCCCGCAGCAGCTCTTGGGCGATGGAGAACCCGATCCCCTTCGACCCCCCGGTCACCAGCGCCCGCCGCCCTTCGAGACCGAGCTCCAACCTCTAACCCGCCTTCTGGCGGGCGGCGTCCGCCAGGTCCAGGAGCGCCTGCCGCGGGGGGTTGAACACGTCGTACTCCAGGCAGGCGGTGGCGTGGGTCCGGGCGGCATGGGGAACGTTGGCCGGGATCACCGCCACCTGGCCGGGCTGAAGGGTGCGGGTCTCTCCGTCGAACTCGAACTCCAGCTCCCCTTCGATCACCAGGGTGATCTGCTCCTCGTCGTGCACGTGCCGGGGAGCCTCGGTGTGGGGCTCGAAGCGAACCGCCATCAGCATGGTTCGCTCGCCCAGCAGATAGCGGAACTCCAACCCGGGAACGAACTGCACGGGATCCCCGCCCCGGGCCAGGTCCTCGAAGCGTCCGGGAGCGGTGGGCGGGCGCCCGGATCCCACCTGGCTGAAGTACTGGTCGGCAAGGCTCATGTTCGTTCTCCCCCCAGCTCCTCCGGGCGCCCGCCCACCCGGGGCCCGGGCACAACATGGAAGGCCAGATTATACCAGCACCCGCTATGATGTAAGGGTGAGGAGCGAGCGCTGGACCGTCAAGTGATGGCGGCTGCAGAGAATCACCTTATCAATGGTAACCGGGGTGGCGAGCCGTCGCTGCCCGCCAATGCGGACGCCGTCGATCTCGCCATTCTGGTGAACCTCCTCACGGATGCGCGGGGCTCCGTGCGCCAGATCGCCAAGCAGGTCGGCATGTCCGCCCCAGCGGTGGCCGAGCGGATCGCTCGGCTGGAGCGCTCCGGGGTCATCCAGGGTTACCGGGCGATAGTGGACTGGGGGCGGCTGGGCTTCGGGGTGACCGCCTTCGTGGCCGTGACCGGAGTGCAGGGATGGGAGCAGAGGGAAACGGTGGCCGCTCTCAATGCCCTGCCCGAGGTGGAGCGGGTGGAGATAGTGACCGGCTCCTCGGACCTCCTGGTGCGCCTTAGGGTGCGGGACCAGCAGCACCTGCGGGACTGCCTGTTCGACCGAGTCTGGAAGGTTCCCGGGGTGCACCGCACCGAAACCCTCCTCTCGCTGACCGACCAGCCCCCCAAGGCCTTCGACCTGGAGCTGGCCCGGCAGCTGCTGGCGGCCCGCGAGGCCCAGCCGCCCTCCGGACGCGGGGGCGCCACGGGCAGAAGGCGTGGAGGTTGAGCTGAGTGTGTGAGCTGCTTCTCGTGGTCTGGCCGGAGCCGACATCCTTCGAGGCGGCCCTGCCTTGGGTGGAGAGCCTGGAGCGATTCGGCCTCGGGGGGTACGGGTGGGGTGTTGCCTGGAGGGAGGGGGGCGAGGTCTGCACCTACCGCCATCCCAGCTCCCTCTCCCAGGACCCCGAGGGTCGGGAGCAGACCGCCGTGGCGCGCTCGACCCACTTCATGGTCCACCTCCGCCGCCCCTCCAACCTCTCCCAGATCTCGCTCGCCGACACCCAGCCCTTCCGGAGCGATGGGGGCGAGTTCGCCTTCGCCCACAACGGCCGGCTGGACGGGGCGGAGGGGGAGCGCGGAAATTTCGCCGGGCTGTTGCAGGGCGGGGCGGACAGCGAGGTCGGGTTCCGGCTGCTCGAGCGGCTGCTCTCGACCGGCTGGGCGGCCGATTCGGCCCTCCTCGAGGTGCACCGTCGGCTCGGCGGCACCGCCAACTTCGGCTACCTTCCCTCCCAGGGGGCGGCCCTGGCCTACGCCGGCTCGACCATGAATGCCATGTGGGGGTTCGAGATCGCGGGGGCACAGGTGGCCGCGACCGCGCTCCACTCGGGTGACCAGGCTCTCTTCGACCTCTGTTTCGCCGGGGCGAAAGACCGGCGACTGATCCCCGTGGGCAGCACGGTGGAGTTTGGGGAGCATGAGGTGGCCACTTCCGGGCCGCCTCCTCGGGGCTGACCTTTCGCCAGCAGAAGAGATGAGAAGGAGGGCGCGATGACGACCATCCCCAGCCAGGATCTGGCGATGGGCAAGGTGGGCTTTGTGGCCGAGCACGGGCTCTACGACGAGGCCAAGGGTGCCGCCGCCGAGCGGGCCGAGGCCCAGGTCGCGGACCAGGGAATCCGCACCGTCCGGGCGATGTGGGCCGACCAGCACGGGGCGCTCCGCGGCAAGTTCATCTCCGCCCGGGACTTCGTCCTCTCCATGCGCAACGGCATGGACTTCTCGGGAGCCTTGCTCAGCATGGACACGGCCAACCACGTCTTCCCCCCCCTGTTCGTGGAGGGGGGTGGGCTCGGCATCCCCGAGTTGACAGGCTTCCCCGACGTCGTGCTGGTGCCCGACCCCACGACCTTCAGGGCCCTGCCCTGGGCGGACTCCACCGCCTGGGTCCTCTGCGACATGTACTTCGGCAACGGCAAGGAGGTCCCCCTGTCCACCCGGCTGGTGATGCGCCACCAGCTGCAGGCCGCGGCTGAGATGGGGTTCGACTACGTCAGCGGACTGGAGGTGGAGTTCTACATCACCCGCCGGGAGTGGACCCGGATCGCCCCCGACCAGACCGGGTGGCCCCCGGTGGCGCCCCCTGTGAGCATGGTGGCTCAGGGCTACCAGTACCTGTCGGAGATCCGTCTCGCCCAGCTGGACGAGATTCTGAACCCGCTTCGGGACCACCTGGAGGCGATCGGGCTCCCGCTGCGCAGCATCGAGGACGAGTGGGGGCCGGGTCAGACCGAGATCACCTTCGACCCCATGCCCGGACTGGGCTCCGCCGACGCCATGATCCTGATGCGCTCGGCGATCAAGCAGATCTGCCACCAGCTGGGCTACCACGCCACCTTCATGTGCCGGCCGCTGCTTCCCAACGTCTCCTCCAGCGGGTGGCACCTGCACGAGTCGCTGCGCACCCTCAAGGGGGGCAACAACGCCTTCCAAGGAGGGCCAAAGGAGGTGCTGTCCGAGGTCGGGAGGCGGTTCGCCGCCGGGATCCTGGAGCACGCGGTGCCGATGACCGTCTTCTCCACCCCCACCATCAACGGGTTCAAGCGTTTCCGCCCTTACTCATTCGCCCCCGACCGTGTGGCCTGGGCGTTGGAGAACCGGGGCGCCATGCTCCGGGTCCAGGGCCAGCCCGGAGACCCCGGTTCCCATCTGGAGAACCGGTTGGGAGAGCCGGCAGCCAATCCCTACCTCTACATGGCGGCCAACATCGCCGCCGGCCTGGACGGCATCCGCCGCCAGCTCGAGCCTCCCCCCATGGTCTCGGCCGACCCCTACGCCGCCGAGGCCACGCCGCTCCCCGCCTCGCTCTGGGAGGCGGTCGATGCGCTGGACCGGGATGCCTTCTTCCGCGAGAAGCTGGGGCGGGAGATCGTCGACTTCGTGATCATGATGAAGCGAGCCGAGGTGGCCCGGTTCCTCTCCACGGTCACCGACTGGGAGCAGAATGAGTACTTTGAGTTCTTCTGAGCCGGGGGCCGGCCAGGGCGGCTCCGGGGGGAAGGCGGTCCAGCACCTGGTGCTGTTCCGCCTCCCCGCTCCCCCGGGTCTCGAGGTGGAGACTGAGATGCGCCGCCAGATCGCCGCCTGGGCTGGGGTCATCCCAGGGCTGAGGCGGCTCCGGTTCGGCGCCGACACCGGGGGGCGGGCGCTGGGGTATCAGTTCGCCCTGCTGACCGAGTTCGACGACCAGGCGGCCATGGACGCCTACGTCACCCATCCGCTCCACGCCGCCTTCCTCAGGTGGGTGGTCGACCGCCAGTTCGAGGTGCTGCGCTTCGACTATCCCCTGGACGAGGCCACGAGCCTCCTGGAGAGCTGACCTGCCTCTCGGTTGACTCCCGAGCCATCGCCTGCGTATGGTCCCGTTCCAGGCGTGCCGCACCCCCGGCGCCTCAGAGGAGGAAACCCGAGATGAGCGATGACACGCCCCCTGGGGGCGGCGGGTATGGCGAGTCCCCGAGCGGCGGGGGTGCCTCCCCGCCTCCGGTCGGCGGGAGCGTCGCGCCCGCAGCGGGAGCCGCGCCTCAACTGGCCGGTTTCTGGTTGCGCTTTGCCGGGCTCTTCATCGACGGGCTGATCTTCTTGGTCCTTGAGCTGCTCCTCGGGGCCATCTTCACCACCACCACTACCGAGGTGGTGGGCGGGGTGACGATCACGGTGAGCACCGGCTCCTCACTTCCCACGGTGATCATCATCCTCCTGGAGCTGGCGTACTTCAGCTGGTTCTGGTCCACCCGGGGGGCCAGCTTGGGGCAGCAGCTGGTGGGGATCCGGGTGGTGGACTCGGAGACCTTCGGCCCGCTCAAGCCCTCCCAGGCGGTGGTTCGCTACATCGGCTATCTCATCTCCGGCCTCCCCCTGCTGCTGGGATATATCTGGGCGGCGTTCGATCCCAAGAAGCAGGGCTGGATGGACAAGCTGGCTGGTACCCAGGTGGTCCGCTCCCGTTGACGAAAGAGCCTCCCGCCTAGGTCTCGAAGTCCGGAGAGTCCGCCCCGGGAACGGTCTGCTCCCACCAGAGGGTGGCCATCTCGCGGTCCGCGCCGGGATCGGCCTGCTCCCCGAGCATGGCGGCGACCTCCGGATCCCGGGAGGGATCCAGGCAGAGGCGGCGCCTCACCCAGGAGACCCCCTCCGGGTCCGGGGTGACCGGCCCCACCTCCGCTCGGCGCCAGCGCATGATCTGGACCGGCCGGCCCAGAGCCTCTTCGACCACTTCCGCAGCGTCGGCGGCGGTGGGAGTCTCCGGGCGGCTGAACCCCCAGAAGCGCTCCCAGAGCCAGTTGAGGGACGTCTGCGGGTGGCGCCAGGTCAGCTCCAGGACCACCCGCCGCCGGGAGCGGCCGCTGAGGGCGAGGACGAACTTGTCGAGCGCCGGGACGTTGTAGGCAACGTTGGCACAGACCGCGACGTCCGCCGGGGGCACCTCTGGCGCGGCCTCGGGCCAGGCTCCCCGCACCGTCCGGAGCCGCACCCGGCCCCGGGCCAATTCGGCCATCCGCTCCAGCATCTCCGGGTTCTGGTCCACGGCCACGATGAGAGCTGCCCGGCCGGCCAGCGGCAGGCTGGCCGCACCGGCCCCGGCGCCCACGTCCAGAACCGTGCCGCCGCGAGGCAGCGCCTCCAGCGCCCTCTGGTGGGTCGGGGATGGGGCCGAGTTGAGAGCCCTCTCCGCCCGGGCGGCGAAGGCCTGCGGTGGAAGGTCCCAGGGCGATTCCCGGGCCTGGGCCAGGATCTCCGGGGGAATCGCCCAGGCGGCGAGTGCCCGGGCCCACTCCTCCTGCGCTGTCACCGGGCCATTGTCCGCTCCCTGCCAGCCGGGCCGGCTCCCGATAGCGTGCGACCATCGGGTGGATGGGCCAGCCTCCCCTAGGTCACCGCCACCCGATCTTCGCCCGCGTCTACGGCGCGCTGGCTCCCCTCACCGATGGTGGGGGCGGGGCCAGAGCGCGCCGGGAGCTGCTCCAGGGACTGCGGGGCTCGGTAGTCGAGCTGGGCTGCGGCAGCGGCCTGAACTTCCGCCACTACCCCAGCGAGGTGGCGCGGGTCACGGCGCTGGAGCCGGAGCCGCACCTTCGCCGCCTGGCCCACCGAGCCGCCCGGCGGACCGGGGTCCCTGTGGAGGTGCGGGACGGGCGGGCGGAGCGGCTCCCCTTTCCGGACGGCTCCCAGGATGCCGTGGTGTCGGCCCTGGTCCTCTGCTCGGTGGATGACCTGGCGGGATCGCTCGGCGAGGTGCGGCGGGTCCTGCGCCCGGGCGGCGAGTTCCGCTTTCTGGAGCACGTCCGGGGCCAGGGAGTGGGAGGCGCCTTCGAGGATCTGCTGGACCCGCTCTGGTCCAGGATCGCCGGCGGTTGCCACCTGAACCGCGAGTCCGAATTGGCGGTGGAGAGAGTGGGGCTCAGAGTGGAGGAGCTCCGGGAGCTGGGGACCAGGGTGCTGGGCATCCCCCTTCCGGGCCCTCGGATGCTTCTGGGCAGGGCTCGAGCCTGGCCCTAAGGGGCTCCCGCTGCCAGCCGGGCGAGGCTTCCTTCCAATGGGACGTGGATCCACCCCTCCACCCGGGCGTCACCCCGGTGCTCGCTGGGGATCGGCTCACAGAGGTCTCGGGCCGCGGCGCGAGCCACCAGCGCCGCCACCAGCGCGTCCAGGCAGTTGTCGTTGTCCCGAAGTCGGTCCAGGTGGGCCCCCCCGTCCCTGAGCCGGGGCAGGGCAGCGAGTAGCTGTTCCACGATCTTCTCGCGCTCGGCCCGTCCCGCCATCCCCTTGTACCGGCGATGGGGGAGTCCCCACCTCAGCAGAGCCAGCGCCGGGTAGGCCTCGATTAAGGCGCCCGACCCATCCCGGGGCATCCCCTCGAGGAGGGGGGCGGCACGCAGCGCCGGGTAGGCGATCCGGTCGGTGGACACCGAGAGCGGCCACAGCCGGTGCTGGGCGTGCACCCAGTGATCGGTGGCCCGGTGGGTCAGGGTCTTTGTCTCGCCGACTCCGACCGACCTCAACTGGCTGTGCCGGTGCACCAGCTCCACGAACCGGCGGGGCCAGCCCAGGGGCACGTCCAGGCCGACCTTCTCCGCCCTGGACTCCAGGATTGCCCTGAGGCCCGGGTCGTCGAGATGGTCCTCCAGCCGCTCCACCCGGACCCCTCGACCGTCCCACACCAGCTGGCAGAACCCGGTGTTCCCGGGCTGGCTGGCGAGGTCGACCCCGGCGGTGATCACCGGGGTCGGCCCGCGCGGAGCGCCCCCGGCTCCGGGGTCAGTCCGGGAACGCCAGCTCCACCACCGGGATCACCCGGGCGGTCTTGGTTTGGTACTCACCGAACCCGGGAAAGCGCTGCACCTGC
>JAJZGN010000237.1 GCA_021798435.1 bacterium
CGGGAGGGGATCTCTCGGGCGGCGCTGGCCGAGGGAGAGGTCACCGAGGAACTCACCTTCGACAGCCGCAAGATCGGGTGGTCGATGGAGGCGCGGACGCTGCTCCACGAGATGCCGGCCGGGTATCTTCGCCGGCGGATCAAGGCCAAGGTCGAGAAGGTCGCCCGGACCCGGCGGCTGGCCGTCGTGACCCTGGAGGTGGCGGAGCCCCTGATCGCCCCGGAGCTGGGCCGGGCTGCCAACGCTCAGCCCCACCGCACCCCGCTGGAGGGAGCTGCTCCCGGCTCGGGAGAGCTGCCGGGATTCGAGGAGGCGGCGGGGGAGGGGGGGCCGGTGGACCAGGCGCTCCTGCAGTACGCCGCCGGCGGACCCGGGGGCCGCTACGTCCCGCGGGAGGCCTCCCCCACGGTGGCCCGCCTTCGGCCCCGGGAGGAGGGGACCACCCCTGGGGGATCGTGCCCGGTGGACCATGGAGCTGCCGAGGCGCCGGCCGTCTGTCCGGTGCCTCACGGAGGGGCGGCGACGGAGCTTCGACCCGGGGCGATCCCGGTGGCGGGCGTCCCGGCCGACTGACCTCAGCCGGCCACGGTCCCGGTCAGCTCCCGGACCGTGTCGATGGGAGGAAGCAGCTGGCCTGAGTTCACGACCGCGCCCAGGCGGGGAAAAACCAGCTCCTCGCAGTGCCGTTGGGCCCCGGGGCTGTCGGCCGCGGCGCAATCGGAGACCAGGAGTACCCGGTAGCCCCGGTCGAAGGCGGAGCGCGCCGCGGACTCCAACGCCCAGTTGGTGTGGTGGCCGGTGAGGGCCAGGGTGTCCACCCCCCGGGCGCGCAGTAGGTCATCCAGCTCCGTGGAGAGGAAGGGGTCCATCGTCCGGCAGCCGGAGATCACAAGGTCCCCGGGGTGAGGTCGGGGGACCCAGCCCTCGGTGGATCCGGCAGGCACCTCGTCCAGCAGCGTTCCCAGCCGGACCGCCTCCTCCGCCGCGAGGGCGGCGTCGCAGGGCCAGCCGCGCCCGCACTCCAGGCAGACGGCTCCCTCGTCCCGGTACCCCACCCGGTGGCGGTGCCGGACCTGCTCCAGCCAACCGCGGCTCCGCTCCCGGGGCGCCTGGGGGACGGTGTCCGGCTCCTCGGGGAGGCCGGGGAACTCCCGACGCAACTGGTGGTAGGGGACGAATACCACAAGTGCCCCGCGGGCCCGTGCTCCTTCCAGGAGCCGCCTGAGATTCTGCGCCTTCTCTGGCTCCATTTCCCCGGCCGCGAGGCGGGCCTCGGAGCGCCCCTCCGGGCCCAGCCGCCGGGACCTGGCCTCCATCACCAGCACCGCCAGCCGCCGCGCCGAGATTGCTCCATACATCGTCGCCCACCTCCGGCTCGGTCCTGCCCGCAGGGTTCTCAGCTTGGCCCTGAGTCGGGTGGCGGCCCAGGGAGAAACCTACCGCCCATCGGAAGGTGTAACCACCCGGGGGGAGCGGGGGGCGAGCTCCCCCGGCCCCCAGCCGAGGACGGAGGCCGCGAGCAGCTCGACCGGGTGCACCATCGGCAGCTCCGCTCCCAGCTCCGAGAGGGAAGAGCGCAGCTGGAGCAGGCAACCGGGGTTCCCCGCCGCCAGCACCTGGGGAGCCGCCGCCAGCACGGTCTCCGCCTTGCGCCGTCCGAGGTCGCCGGCGGCGGAGGGCGCTGTGAGGTTGTAGGTCCCGGCACTCCCGCAGCAGAGCTCCGGCTCCGCCAGCTCCAGAAGCTCCAGGCCGGGGATCCACTTCAGGACGTGGCGGGGAGCGGAGCGGATCCCCTGGGCCTGGCTCAGGTGGCAGGCGTCGTGGTAGGCGACCCGCAGGGGCAGCGCGTGGAGATCGGCGGGCGGCCCCAGCTCCTCCAGGATCTCGGAGACATCCCGGGCCTTGGCCGCCACCCGAGCGGCGGCGGCCGCCAGCCGGGCGTCGCCCTCCGAAATCCGGCCCAGCTCCTTGATCAGGGCGCCGCACCCGGCGGCGTTGACGGCGATCCGGTCGACTTGGGGGTCGTCGAAGAGCTCCACCAGCCGGCGCGCCCGGCGCAGCGCCGGCCCCTTCTCCCCGGCATGGAACTCCAAGGCTCCGCAGCACCCCTGGCCGGGGGGCACCCGGACCTCCGCTCCCGCTGCCGCCAGGGCGACCGCGGTGGCCTCGTTGACCAGGGGGAACGACACCCGCTGCACGCACCCCCCGAGGAGGGCCACCCGCATCCGCACCCGGCCCTCCGGTCGCCGTGGGGCCGGCAGCCGGCGGAGCAGCTGCCGTGGGTCCTGGGGAGGTGGAAGGAGCCGCGCCGCGGCCCCGAGCCCTCCCGGCAGCATCTGAGGTCCGCCCGGCGCCAGGCGGCCGGCTCCCCAGGCCACCAGCGCCCCCAGCCGGAGCAAGGTGGGGTGGGGGAGCGCGGAGAGGAGTGCTTGGCGCCAGGCGCGCTCTCCGAGGGGGCGGCGAAAGCGCCGCTGCACCTGCTGCCTGGTGCTCTCGAGGAGCAGGTCGTAGCGCACCCCGGAAGGACAGGCCGGAACGCAGGCCAGGCAGCCCAGGCAGGCGTCGAAGTGGGCCACCATCTCCGCGGTGAGCGGCCGCTCCCCCTTGGCCGCCAGATCCATGAGGAGGATCCGGCCCCGGGGCGAGTCCATCTCCTCGCCCCAGAGCTGGTAGGTGGGGCAGGCGGGGAGGCAGAAGCCGCAGTGGACGCAGTCCCCTAGCAGCTTCGGATCCGGGGGATGGTCGGAGTCGAAGGCGAGGCGTCGGGCCGCGCGCCGGGGTCGTCCCCGCGGTGGCGGCGGCAGTGAACGGGGCGGGGCGCTCACTCCGGCCCCCGTCCGGGAGCCAGGGTCAGGTGGGGGTCCAGGGTCCGCTTGACCGCCAGCGCCAGCCGGGCCGCCACCGGGTCCTCCGGTTGGAGCGGCGGCGCACCCGGCCCCGCGCCCCGGTGC
>JAJZGN010000238.1 GCA_021798435.1 bacterium
GGGCCACCCCGCCTCCTGCCAGGTCAGACTGAGATGGCCCGGCTCACCGCCGCCACCGCCTGGCGGTCGAAGGCGACCAGGATCACCCGCTCCACCGGTGGCGGAGCCGCGCCGGCCGCGAAAACCGCGATGGCGGCGGCCTCCACCAGGGGGAAGCCGTACACCCCGCTGCTGACGAGCGGCGCGGCCACCACCCGGCATCCTGCCCCTGCGGCCAGAGCCAGGGCGGTCCGGTAGGCGGACTCCAGCTCTCCCGGCTCCCCGCGCCTCCCGCCGCGCCAGACCGGGCCCACCGCGTGGACCAGGTACCGGCAGGGGAGGAGATGGCCCGAGGTGAGGACCGCGGAACCGGTCGGGCATCCGTCCGGGTGGGCCGAGGTCAGCTCCGCCTGGAGCCCGGGCCCGGCCGCCCGGTGGATGGCCCCGTCCACGCCGCCGCCGCGGCGGAGCTGGGAGTTGGCGGCGTTGACCATGGCGTCGCACTCCACCTGGGTGATGTCGCCGAGCAGGACCTGAACCAGGACCACGGCGGCTACCCGGCCGCAGGCACCAGCCGCAGGATCCCCGCCAGCGCCAGGCCCGCCAGGGTCTTGGCGTCCCGCAGCTGACCCTGGTAGGCGAGCTCCAGGATCTCCTCGGTGGTGAAGAGCCGCGCCTCCAGGACCTCGTCCGGGTCGGGATGGGGCTCATCGACCCGGCTGAGGGCGCTGGCCCGGAAGTACCAGAGGAGCTCGGTGCTGTAGCCGGGAGCCAGGTAGGTCGCGCCGAGCCCCAGCCAGGACTCCGCCCCGTAGCCGGTCTCCTCGGCCAGCTCCCGGCGGGCGGTCTCCAGAACTGACTCCCCCTCCTCCCTCCCCCCGGCAGGGATCTCCCAGAGGTGTTCACCCGCCGCGTGGCGGTACTGGCGGACCAGCAGGACGCGCCCGTCGTCGGTTACCGCCACCACCCCGACCCCTCCGGGGTGGTGCACCACCTCTCGCTGAGCGCGCCTCCCGGTGCTCACCTCGATCACGTCCACGGTGAGCCGCAGGAGGCGCCCCCGGAAGCGCTCCTCGCTGCCCAGCAGCTGGTCTGGGCCTCCGGCGTTCTCGTCTGCCATCTCCTCCCTTACGATAGGGCGGTCGGCGGCCGTGCGTATGATGGCCGCCATGCCGGCCGGATCCGCCACCATCAGCCAGTTCGAGCGCACAGCGCTGGAGATCGCCGCGGCCGCCGCCCAGTCCGCCTTCCGGGCCGGGCACCGGCAGCGCTTGCGGGAGCGGATCCGGGCCGCCGACCGGCTCCTGGACGAGGTGGAGCGGACCCGCCTTTTGGAGCTGACCCTGGTCCCCACCTCCACCTGGGCCGGGGCCGTGCACCTGGCGGGAGAGGTGGCACCCGACCTGCTTCCCCGCCTGCGCCGGGAGCGCCACCCGGATTCGGTGGGGAGCTGCCTGTTCGCGATCCAGGGGCAGCTGCTGCGTGAGTCCCAGGGGGGGAGGCCATCCGGGCTGGCCCCGGTGATCCCCCTCTTCCCCGCCACCTGAGGTCGGCCGGCACGGCCCGTAGCTGGGAGCTCACCGCGGGGGGCACTCTGGGTCGGGACGAGCTGGAGACCCCGGCCGGTCGGGCTCTGGCGCCTGGCGGCTCGCTCCTCTACTTCGGGCTGGCGGCCGCCCGGCTCGGCACTCTGCACGCGGTGGGGGCGGTCGGTCGGGATGGGGCCAGGCTGGCGGATCCGCTGGCCAGGGTAGGGGTGGACGTTTCCGGGGTGGAGCCGCTGCCGGGCCGGAGCTACCGCTGGCGGGCGGAGCACGGAGCGGCCGGGGGCGCGCCACTCAAGGAGCGCCAGCAGCTCGGGGTCTACTCGCGCTGGAGACCGGACCCCCCGCGGGCGGCGCGCCAGAGCGAGATCCTCTTCCTCGGGTCGATGCCGCCCCGCTGCCAGCTGGCCCTCCTGGAAGCGGCGGAGGGCCCGCGCCTGGTCGCCCTGGACACCATGCGGGACTACATCCTCGGCCACCGGCGCCGTCTGCAGGCGGTGCTCCGACGGGTCGACCTGCTCTTCGTCAACCGCCCGGAGCTGGAGGCCCTGGCCCCGGAGGGCGCTGGCAGCCTGCTCCGGGGAGGCCGGCTCACCGCCGTCGTCCTGAAGGACTCGGCCCGCGGCGCTCAGCTCATCACCTCCCACGGGGAGTGGCGGATGCCGGCGGCCGAAGTCGAGGCGGTGGTGGACCCGACCGGGGCCGGGGACGCCCTCGCCGGCGGCATGCTGGGCCGCCTGGCCCAGCTGGGGCGCGTGGACGAGCCGGCCCTCCGGGAGGCGTTGACCGAGGGGACCAGGTGGGCGGCCCTGGCAATCTCCCACTTCGGGCCGGAGGGTCTGCTCCGGGCGGCGCAGGCCGGGAGCTGAGAGGGGACCGAGCCCCGGCCGCAGCTCAGTCCCGCTCGAGCCGGGCCTGGTGGCCGCTGTAGTCCGGCACCAGCCGGCGGTAGCTGGAGCGCATCAGGGGCGAGGAGATGATGAAGTCGGCCGAGGCGCGGTTGGTCGCCACCGGGATGTTCCAGACGGCGGCGATCCGCAGCAGGGCGCGGACGTCCGGATCGTGGGGCTGGGGTTCCAGCGGGTCCCAGAAGAAGATGAGGAGGTCGATGGTGCCCTCGGCGATGAGGCTGCCCATCTGCTGGTCCCCTCCCAGGGGGCCGCTGAGCAGGCACTGCACCTTAAGCCCCAGCTCGGTCTCCAGCAGGCGGCCGGTGGTCCCGGTGGCGTAGAGCCGATGGGGACTGAGGCTCCCCCGGTTGAACCGGGCCCACTCCACTAGGTCCTGCTTCTTGTGATCGTGGGCGACCAGGCCGAGCGCCAGTACCCGCGCGGACCTCTCCTGGGCGCCGCCTCCGGCGGGGATGCGGAGCGGGGGCGAGCCGGCCCCCGCGGGGGGCCCTTGCTCCCCCTGCCCCT
>JAJZGN010000034.1 GCA_021798435.1 bacterium
CTACATCCCGGTCCCGGAGCGCCCCATAGACCAGCCCTTCCTGATGCCCATCGAGGATGTGTTCTCGATCGAAGGTCGGGGCACGGTGGTCACGGGCCGGATCGAGCGCGGCCTGGTGAAGGTGAACGACCAGGTGGAGATCGTGGGGATCCGCGACACCGCCAAGACGGTGGTGACCGGGGTGGAGATGTTCCACAAGCTGCTGGACCAGGGGGAGGCGGGCATGAACTGCGGCTGCCTCCTGCGGGGGGTCAAGCGGGACGAGGTCGAGCGGGGCCAGGTGCTGGCCAAGCCCAGCACCATGCGGCCCCACACTGAGTTCGGGGCCCAGGTCTACGTCCTGACCAAGGACGAGGGTGGGAGGCACACCGCCTTCTTCAGCAACTACCGGCCCCAGTTCTACATCCGCACCACCGACGTCACCGGCCAGGTGGCCCTCCCGGAGGGTCGCGAGCTGGTCATGCCGGGCGACAACGTCGAGCTCAAGGTCTCCCTCATCACCCCGGTCGCGGTCGAGGAGGGGATGCGGTTCGCCATTCGCGAGGGCGGCCGGACCGTGGGCGCCGGCGTGGTCACCAAGATCGACAAGTAGGCCGCAGGGAATCGGTTAGAGAGCAGAAATGGCACAGCGCATTCGGATCCGGCTCAAGGCCTATGACCACCGGGTCCTGGACCAAGCGGCGGCTCGCATCGTGGAGACCGCGGCTCGGAACCAGGCCCAGGTGATGGGTCCGGTGCCGCTGCCGACGGAGATCAATAAGTACACGGTGATCCGGGGCCCGTTCATTGACAAGGACTCGCGAGAGCAGTTCGAGATGCGGACCCACAAGCGGATCCTGGACATTCTCGATCCCAATCCCAAGGTGGTAGACGCCTTGATGCATCTCAATCTGCCCAGCGGCGTCAACATCGAGATCAAGCTCTGATGACAACCGCTCTGCTGGCCCGGAAAGTGGGTATGGCCCAGGTCTTCGGGGAAGATGGCCGCTGCTTTGGGGTCACCGTTCTCGAGGCCGGGCCCTGCCCAGTGGTCCAGGTCAAGACCGCGGCCGCGGACGGCTACGATGCCGTCCAGATCGGCTTCGGTCCGGTCCGTCGACGCGCCGTGAACCGGGCGCAGGCCGGTCACTTCGAGGCCGCGGGGGTGGAGCCCAAGCGGCACCTGCGCGAGGTCCGAGGGGCTGCGGCGGGGGAGGCTGGGGAGATCCTCACCGTGTCCTCGTTTGAGGTGGGAGCTGAGGTCGACGTCACGGGGGTCAGCAAGGGCAAGGGGTTCGCCGGCCAGCACAAGCGGCACAACTTCGGTCGCGGCCCGGTGACTCACGGTAGCCACAACATCCGGCAGCCGGGATCGGTGGGGTCGGTGGATGCCGCCCGCACCCTGCGCGGCCTCAAGATGGCAGGTCACCTCGGAGATCGGCGCAGCACGGTGCAGCGCCTGGAGGTGTTCCGGGTCGACGCCGAGCGCAACCTGCTCCTGGTCAAGGGGGCGGTACCCGGTGCCAACGGCGGGACACTCATGGTGCGCAGCTCCCAGCCTCGGATCCGCAAGCCCCGGGGGCAGCGCTGATGGCCACTGCGGTTGTGCGGGGGCCGGAGGGCGACGCCACGGGTGACTACGAGCTGCCCTCAGCGGTCTTCGGGCAGGAGGTCAACCAGGGGGTGCTGCACCAGGCGGCCGTGCGCCAGATGGCCGGTGCCCGCCAGGGTACCCATGACACCAAGACCCGGGGCGAGGTGAGCGGTGGAGGGAGGAAGCCGTACCGCCAGAAGGGCACCGGCCGCGCCCGCCAGGGGTCGACCAGGGCTCCCCACTTCCGCGGGGGTGGCACCGTCTTCGGACCCACCCCGCGCAGCTATGCCCTGGCCATGCCTCGCAAGCAGCGGCGCCTGGCGCTGCGCGCGGCACTCTCCGCGAAGGCCACCGATGGGGCCGTGCAGGTGGTCGACGAGTTGCACTTCGACGCTCCCCGGACCCGGCGAATGGCGGCATTTCTGGACCAGGCCGGAGCGGGGCGGAGGGTGCTTCTGGTGGTGGAGGGACGGGACCCCAACCTGGAGCTCTCGGCGCGCAACATCCCCCAGCTGAAGGTGATCCAGGCGAGCAACCTCGGGGTCCGCGACGTCATGGTCGCCGACACCCTGATCTTCCGGCGGGCGGCCCTGGACCTCGTGGTGGAGCATCTCGGATGAAGCAGCCATCTGAGATCATCCTGCGCCCGGTGATCAGCGAGAAGTCGTACGCCGGGATGGCGCAGCGCCGGTATGTGTTCAAGGTGGCCAGCAGCGCCAACAAGATCGAGGTTAAGCAAGCGGTGGAGCAGGCCTTCAAGGTTCGCGCCGCCACCGTCAACGTGATGGTGGTGAAGGGCAAGGTCAGGACCCGGATGCGCCGGGGCGGCCGCATAGTCGGCCGCAGCCGGGACTGGAAGAAGGCCGTGGTGACGCTGGCCCCCGGCGAGACCATCGCCAACCTTTTCGAGGGGGTGTGAGATGCCGGTAAAGCGATACGATCCCACCTCCCCAGGGCGCCGGTTCATGAGCGTCAGCTCCTTCGAGGAGGTGACGCGGAAGGGACCCGAGCGCTCCCTGACGGTGGCCCTCAAGAAGCACGCCGGCCGCAATGCCACCGGTCGCGTCACCGTCCGCCACCGAGGTGGGGGCCATCGGCGGATGTATCGGATCATCGACTTCCGGCGCGACAAGCTGGACGTCCCGGGGCGGGTGGCGGCCATCGAATACGACCCCAACCGCAGCGCCCGGATCGCGCTCGTCAACTACCGGGACGGCGAGAAGCGGTACATCCTGGCTCCCGACGGCCTCTGTGTGGGCGACTCGATCATGGCCGGGGAGAAGGCCGAGATCCGGGCGGGGCACTCCCTGCCGCTGAGCCGCATCCCCCTCGGCACCACCCTCCACAACCTGGAGGTGCAGGTGGGCCGGGGCGGGCAGCTGGTGCGAAGCGCCGGGGTGGGCGCCCAGCTGGTCGCCAAGGAGGGAAAGTACGCGCAGCTGCGGATGCCCTCCGGGGAGGTGCGCCTGATCGATGTCCGCTGCCGGGCCACCATCGGCCAGGTTGGTAACTCGGATCACTCCAATGAGGTTGTGGGCAAGGCGGGCAAGAGCCGCTGGCGAGGGATGCGCCCCTCGGTGAGGGGTTCGACTATGAACCCCTTCGACCACCCCCATGGCGGAGGCGAGGGCCGTTCCGGTCCCGGTGGGCATCCCCAGACGCCCTGGGGCAAGCCCGCTCTGGGCCACAGGACCCGCAACAACAAGGCGACGGACGCCATGATCGTGCGAAGGAGACGCAAGTAGCAGGATGAGCAGATCCGTCAAGAAGGGGCCCTTCTGTGACCCCTCGCTGCTGAAGAAGGTCATCGAGATGAACCGCTCCAAGGAGCGGCGGGTGATCCGCACCTGGTCGCGACGCAGCGACATCTTCCCGGAGATGCTGGGGCACACGCTGGCCGTCCATGACGGGCGCAAGCACGTTCCCGTTCTGGTCACCGAGGCCATGGTTGGGCACAAGCTGGGCGAGTTCGTCCCCACCCGCCGCTTCCGCGGCCACGGCCATCACACCGAGCGCAGCTCGGCGCTCAAATAGGCGGGTCGAGAATGCAGGTGACAGCCACCGCCAAATGGGTCAGGGTGCCGGCTCGGAAGGCCCGCTTGGTCGCCGAAGTCGTCCAGG
Source organism: bacterium (assembly GCA_021798435.1). Classification (GTDB taxonomy): domain Bacteria; phylum Chloroflexota; class Dormibacteria; order Aeolococcales; family Bog-877; genus JAJYXT01. The sequence goes on from JAJZGN010000034.1 coordinate 3,695, forward strand.
GCATGGCGGTCGACGATGCCCTAACCGTGTTATCCTTCATGCCTCAGGCGGCAGCCCTGGACGTGGGCAAGGTGGTGCGTTCGGCCGCCGCCAACGCGGAGAACAACTTCAGCCTCGACCGCGGCCGCCTGCGGCTGGTTCGGCTGGAGGTCGATGGGGGTCCCATCATCAAGCGCTTCCGGCCCCGGGCGCGCGGTTCGTCGTATTCGATCTTCAAAAGGACGTGTCATCTCCGGGCGACCGTCGAGGACAACCTCGAGCGCTCCTCGCGGTCCCGGGTCCGGCCGACGCGTTCAGCTTCCGTGGAGAGTGCCAGCAATGACGCCGAGGAGGAGTAGGTAGGGAAGTGGGACAGAAGGTCCATCCCAACGGCTTCCGCCTGGGCGTCTATCGCAACTGGGACGCGCGCTGGTACGCCAGCGGACCGGAGTACACCAAGCTTCTCCAGGAAGACCTGGCCATGCGCCAGCTGATCATGGGCCGCCTCAAGAACGCCAGCGTGGCCCGGATCGAGACCGAGAGGTCGGCGAATCAGCTGACCGTCGTCATCCACACCGCCAAGCCCGGGATCGTGATCGGTCGCAGCGGTGCCGCCGTGGATGCTCTGCGGGACAACCTGGAGCGCATCTCCGGAAAGAAGGTGCGGGTGACCATTCAGGAGATCAAGACGCCCGAGCTGGACGCCCGGCTCCTGGCGGAGAACGTCGCCGGGCAGCTGGAGAAGCGCATCGCCTTTCGGCGGGCGGTGAAGCAGTCGGTGATGCGCTCCATGCGGGCTGGCGCCAAGGGGGTGAAGATCCAGGTCTCCGGTCGGCTCGGAGGCGGCGACATGAGCCGGCGCGAGTGGGACCGAGATGGCCGGGTGCCCCTCCACACACTGCGCGCGGATGTGGAGTTCGGTCAGGCCGAGGCCAAGACCACCTCGGGGCAGATCGGGGTCAGCGTCTGGATCTACCGGGGCGACTTCCCGACAGAGACCGTCGCCGCGGCCGAGGCGCCCGCCTCGGCCGCCCGCCCCGCCGCCAGAGCGGCCGAGGCGGAGGCCGCCTTCGCTTCTGTGGCGGAAGCTACGGTGGCTCCTGTCGCGGAGGCTGGCTCTGAACCTTCGCTCCCAGAGCCGGAGGTCGTAGCCGAGTCCGCCGCTCCGGTGGGTGTGGAGCCCGTAGTTGAGGCCCAGCCCGCGGTGGCGGAAGCCGAGGCGCCGTCGGCGCCCAAGCGGCGGGCCGTGCGCAAGGCACCCGCCCCGCCAGCGGCGGGTGACGCCGCCCCCAAGCCTAAGAGGACCTCTCGGAAGGCGGCCGCTCCAACCGATGGGGGCGACAGCTGAGATGCTGATTCCACGCCGACCCCGTCATCGCAAGGTGCACCGCGGCCGGAGGGCGGGAACCGCCTATCGCGGCGCCACTCTGGCCTTCGGTCCCTACGGGCTCCAGGCGCTGGAGGCGTGCTGGATGAGCAACCGGCAGATCGAGGCGGCCCGGCGGGCCATGACCCGCCACGTGCGCCGTGGTGGCAAGATCTGGATTCGGATCTTCCCCGACAAGCCGATCACCAAGAAGCCCGCCGAGACCCGGATGGGCTCGGGCAAGGGCAGCCCGGAGGGGTGGGTATCGGTGGTGCGCCCCGGCAGGATCCTTTTCGAGATGGACGGGGTGGAGGTCGACGTGGCTCGGGAGGCGATGCGGTTGGCCGCTCACAAGCTTCCGGTGAAGACCCGGTTCGTGGTCCGCGAGGGATCGGAAGCGGCGGAGGTGGGGGCGTGAGCAAGCATCAGGGAGAGCTGCAGCTCCTTCGGGAGCAGGACGACCTGGGCCTGGAGCAGCTGGTCGGGGAACGCCGCCAGGAGTTGCTGCAGTTGCGCCTTCAGAGGGCCACTGGTCAGTTGGAGCAGCACCGCCGCATCCGGGAGGTCCGGCGCGGGATCGCCCGGGTGGAGACGCTCCTGCGGGCCCGGCGGCTCACGGATCTTGCGGAGGAGGGCTGATGGTGGAGGAAGCCGAAGCCCGAGCCCGGCGCAAGGTCCGGGTCGGAGTCGTGGTCAGCGACCGGATGGACAAGACCGTGGTGGTTCAGGTCGAGGACCTGCGCGCCCACAACCTGTATCGCAAGGTGATGCGGCGGCGGCGGCGCTTCCAGGCCCACGATGAGGTCAACGAGTGCCGCAACGGCGACCGGGTTCGGATCATGGAGACCCGCCCCCTCAGCCGCACCAAGCGGTGGCGGGTGGTGGAAATCGTGGAGCGGGCACGCTGAGCGATGATTCAGCAGGAGACGGTGCTCAAGGTGGCTGACAACAGCGGTGCCCGGGAGATCCTGTGCATTCGGGTCCTGGGAGGGTCCTACCGCCGCTATGCCTCCTTGGGCGACATCATCGTCGCCGCCGTCAAGGTCGCCCAGCCCAACTCCGGGGTCAAGAAGGGCGACGTGGTGAAGGCGGTGGTGGTCCGGACGGCGAAGGAGTACCGCCGCCCGGATGGCACCCGGATCCGCTTCGACGACAACGCCGCGGTCCTCATCAATCCCCAGAACAATCCGCGGGGCACAAGGATCTTCGGTCCGGTGGCCCGGGAGCTGCGGGAGCGCAACTTCATGAAGATCGTCTCCCTCGCTCCGGAGGTGCTCTGATGCCGGGCCGGAAGCGAGCGGCTGAGGTGGGCGTTTCCCGGCCCCTGGACATCCGCTCCGGCGACACCGTGGTAGTGATCGCCGGCTCGGAGCGGGGCAAGCGGGGAGTGGTGCAGCGCACCATGTCCGCGGAGCGGCGGCTTGTCGTCGAGGGGGTGAACATCCGCAAGCGCCACCAGCGCTCCGGGCAGCAGCGTGGCGGCACGACCGCGCTTCAGGGCGGAATCATTGACTTCCCGGCGCCGCTGGCGTACAGCAACGTGCAGCTCGTTTGCCCCAAGTGTGACCTGCCCACCCGCCTCGGGCACCGGGTCGAGGGAGAGCGGATGGTGCCCTTCTGCAAGCGCTGCAACGAGCCCTACCTGAGGGCGCCGAGAGCATGAGCACGGCGACCAGGCCGAGGTTCGTGGAGCGCTACCGGGAGACCGTGGTTCCCGGGCTGATCGCCGAGTTCGGCTACCTCAACGTGATGCAGGTCCCCCGGCTGGAGAAGATCGTGGTCAACGTGGGAGTTGGCGAGGCGGTCCAGAACGCCAAGGCGCTGGACGCGGCCACCAACGACCTCCGGGTGATCACCGGCCAGCAGCCAGCAGTGCGCAAGGCGAGGAAGTCGGTGGCCGCCTTCAAGCTGAGGGCGGGGATGCCGATCGGGCTCAAGGTGACCATGCGTGGCGATCGCATGATGGAGTTCCTGGACCGGCTCATCAGCGTCGCCCTGCCGCGGATCCGGGACTTCCGGGGATTGACCACCCACTTCGACGGCCACGGCAACCTCACCCTGGGGCTGCGGGAGCAGCTGGTCTTTCCGGAGATCGACTACGACAAGATCGACAAGCTGCGCGGGCTGGAGATCACGATCGTTACCACCGCCAGCACCGACGCCGAGGGGCGCAGCCTTTTGGCCGGGCTGGGCATGCCCTTCAGGCGCTAGCGAAGGAGGCCGAGTTGGCGAAGAAGTCGAAGGTCATGGCCAGCCGCCGCGCACCCCGCTTCCCGGTGCAGGCGCGGTCTCGCTGCAACCTCTGCGGGCGGCCCCGCGGGTATATGCGCAAGTTCGGGCTCTGTCGAATCTGCTTCCGCATCCACGCCTCCCAGGGACAGATCCCCGGGGTGCGCAAGTCGAGTTGGTGAACGGCGATGATGACTGACCCGATCGCGGACATGTTGACCCGCTTGCGGAACGCCAACCTCGCCGGGCATCGGCGCGTGGAGATGCCGGCCAGCAAGCTGAAGGTGGAGATCGCCCGAGTGCTGCACGAGGAGGGCTATCTGGCGGCTTTCGGCGTCGAGGGTGAGGCGCCCCACCAGGTTCTCTGGGCGGAGCTCAAGGCAGCCCCCAAGACGCAGCGGGTGCTGCAGGGGATCCGCAGGGTGAGTCGGCCCGGACTTCGGGTCTACCGAGGGCGGGATCAGCTACCGAAGGTGCTGGGTGGGATGGGGGTCGCCGTGGTCTCCACCTCCCAGGGGGTGATGTCGGGTCGTCGCGCCCGCCAGCTGGGGATTGGCGGCGAGGTTCTGGCGGAGGTCTGGTAGAAGCTCGTGTCCAGGATTGGAAAGCATCCCATCACCGTTCCCACCGGGGTCTCGATCACCATAACCGGGGGCCGGGTGAAGGTCGTCGGCCCCCGGGGTGAGATGGAGCGGGTGCTCCCTCATCCGATCTCGGCCCGGCTGGACGACGGCACCGTACTGGTCGAGCGGCCCACCGACTCGGCCCCTCACCGTTCCCTTCACGGTCTGAGCCGCACCCTGATCGCCAACATGGTGGCCGGGGTCACCACCGGGTTCCGGCGGGAGCTGGAGCTGGTTGGGGTTGGCTATCGGGCCAGCCTTCAGGGGTCCGACCTCCAGCTCGCTCTGGGATACTCTCACCCCGTCCGGATAACCCCGCCCGAGGGAATCAGGATCGAGGTGCCCGAACCCACGCGGGTGGCGGTGCTGGGCAATGACAAGGAAGCGGTCGGACAGATGGCCGCCAGGATCCGCGCCACTCGGCGGCCAGAGCCCTACAAGGGCAAGGGGGTCCGCTACCGGGGCGAGATAGTCCGGCGGAAGGCTGGCAAGAGCGGGAAGGGAGCCAAGGGCTGATATGAGTTTCGCGGAGCGTGAGCAGGCGAGGGTACGGCGCCACCGCCGGGTCCGGCGAAGAGTCCAGGGATCCGGGGCGCGTCCTCGTCTGTGTGTACACCGGAGCCTGCGCCACCTGTACGCTCAGGTGGTGGATGACAGCCAGGGACGCACGGTGGTCGCGGCGAGCAGCGTCGAGGCGGCCGCGGGCGTGTCGGGCTGCAACCGCCAGGCGGCGGCGGCGGTGGGGCGACTGATCGGAGAGCGCGCCCGAGCCGCTGGAGTCACCCAGGTTGTCTTCGACCGGGGCGGTTACCTCTACCACGGACGGGTTCAGGCTCTGGCCGAGGCTGCCCGCGAGGCCGGGCTGGAGTTCTGAGGACAAGAGCGTGAGCATGAATATGAGCCGGTCCGAGCGGGAGTCCCGAGGCGAGTTCGCCGAGCGGGTGGTGAGCCTGAACCGGGTCGCCAAGGTGGTCAAGGGGGGGCGGCGCTTCTCCTTCAGCGCCCTGGTCGTGGTCGGGGACGGCGCCGGACGGGTGGGAGCGGGGCTGGGCAAAGCCGGCGAGGTGCCGGAGGCCATCCGCAAGGGAGTCGAGGACGCCAAGAAGCACATGATCTCAGTGCCCATGGTGGGCCGGACGATTCCCCATGCCGTGCTGCACAAAGAGGGGGCGGCCCGGGTCTTGCTGCGTCCCGCCTCCCCGGGAACCGGAGTCATCTCCGGAGGGGCGATGCGGGCGGTGGTGGAGCTGGCCGGGATCAAGGACATCCTCACCAAGTCGCTGGGCAGCGACAATCCCATCAACACCGTGAGGGCCACCATCGTGGCCCTGGAGAGTCTGCGCACCGCGGAGACCGTGGCGCGGCTCCGCGGCAAGACGGTGGCGGAGCTGGGCTTGCGGGTGGCACCGGTTGCGGCCCCGGAGTTGGAGGTTGGCTGACCCCATGCTCCGGGTGACCTGGACCAAGAGCGCCATCGGGTACGCTGCTAATCAGAAGCGGACCATCGCCGCCCTCGGGCTGCGGCGGCTGCACCAGGTTGTGGAACACCCCGACACCCCGTCGATCCGCGGGATGGTGGCCACGGTGCGCCACCTGGTGACGGTGGAGGAGCTGGCGGCAGCTGCCGAGACGGAGGTGGCCAGGTGAGGATCGACGAGCTCAAGCCCTCACGGGGCAGTCGCAAGTCGCGCAAGCGAGTCGGGCGTGGCAGCTCAGCGGGTGGTGGGAAGACCGCCGGTCGGGGACAGAAGGGACAGGGAGCCCGGAGCTCGTGGAGCCTGCCCCGAGGCTTCGAGGGGGGGCAGATGCCCCTCACTCAGAGGGTGCCCAAGCTGCGCGGCTTCTACAACCGCTTCCGTACGGAATTCCAGGTGGTGAACCTCGCCAAACTGGCCCGTTTTGAGGCCGGGAGCGAGGTCGACCAGGAGGGGCTTCGCAAGGCGGGCCTGGTACGCCGCGCTGGCGCTCCGGTGAAGCTTCTCGCCGGGGGTTCGGCCGCCATTCCGGCCCTCAAGGTCCGGGTCGACGCTGCCAGTGGCGCGGCGATCGCGGCGGTGCGGAAGGCGGGCGGCGAGGTGATCCTGCCGGCGCCGGCCGCCGGTGAGGAGGCCGCGGACACCGACTCATGAACCTGTTCGGGGCGCTGCGCGCCGCCATGCAGGTCCCGGAGCTGCGGCGCAAGCTCCTCATCACCATCGGTCTCCTGGTGGTTTTCCGCATGCTGGCGGTGATTACCATCCCCGGGGTCAACACGGTGGCCCTGCGCCAGCTCTACCAGAACAACAGCCTGCTCGGCCTGATCAACCTCTTCTCGGGGAGTGGGGTGTCCACGGGCGGGAGCAGCGCCGGAATTTCGATCGTGGCCCTGGGGCTTAATCCCTACATCAACGCCACCATCATCATGCAATTGATGACGGTCATCTCGACCCGAGTCAAGGAGCTGTCCAAGGAGGGGGACCTGGGCCGGAGGCGGCTTACCCAGTACGCCCGCTACCTGACTGTCGCCCTAGCCCTCCTGCAGGCGTTCGGCTACACCCGCCTGTTCGAGAGCTACAGCTTCCAGGGCCTCTCCATCCTGCCCTCCAACATCTCGATCGCCGAGACCCTGGGGATCATCGTGATCCTGACTGGAGGCACAGTGATCATCATGTGGTTCGGGGAGCTGATCACCGAGTACGGCCTGGGCAATGGGGTGTCGATCATCATCATGGCCGGCATCCTGGCCCAGATCCCCAACACCGTGATCTCCTTCACCAACGGCGGCCAGGCGCAGACCTTCACCATCTTCGCCCTCGCCGTGATCGCCATCGTGCTGGCGGCGGGGATCATCTTCGTCCAGCAGGCAACGCGCAAGATCCCCATCCAGTCGTCGCAGCGCGTGGTCGGTCGTCAGGTCTACCAGGGGCGGAGCAGCTTCCTGCCCCTGCGGGTGAATCAGGCCGGGGTGATTCCCATCATCTTCGCCATCTCCATCATGTTCTTCCCCCAGATCTTCAGCAACTTCTTCCTGCCTCCGGCGGGCCAGACCGGGGGAGTGGTGGGCCAGATCGCCACCTGGTTCCACACCTACTGGACCCCGACGGGCCCTGACGTGCTCTTCAACGTGGTCTACCAGGTCCTCTACTTCGGCCTGATCATGGGCTTCACCTTCTTCTACACCGCGGTCACCTTCGACCCCGAGGACGCGGCCGACGACCTCAAGAAGAGCGCCACCTACATTCCGGGCATCCGTCCCGGACGGGCCACGGCCGATTACCTGGCCCGGGTGATGAGCCGGATCACCCTAGCCGGGGCGGTGTTCCTCGGCCTCATCACCGTGGTGGTGCCCTTGATGGCGGCGTACCTCACCGGCCAGCAGTTGAGCCAGGGGCTGTACCTCGGGGGCACCGCTATCCTGATCGTGGTAGGAGTCTCGCTCGACACCATGAAGCAGCTGGAGACGCAACTGCTCATGCGCCAGTATCGGGGTTTCATTCGCTGAGGGGTGCCGATGGGAGGGCAGGGACTGCGACGGCGGCTGATCATCTTCGGCGCTCCGGGGTCGGGCAAGGGGACCCAGGCGGAGCTGCTCCGGGAGCGGTATGACCTGGACCACATCGCCCCCGGGGACATGCTGCGCCAGCACCGGGCCGCGGGCACCGAGTTGGGGCACCTCGCCTCTGACTACATGGCCGCCGGCAAGCTGGTTCCCGACGAGCTGATCGTCAACATGATCCGCCACCGGCTGGAGGAGAACGGCGAGCTTCGGGGGTTTGTCCTGGACGGCTTCCCCCGAACCGTGGCCCAGGCCCGGGCCCTCCAGGAGCTGCTCGAGAAGATGGACGCCCCGGTCGACCTGGTGGCGGTCCTGGAGGTTCCCGAGGAGGAGCTGGGCGCCAGGCTGTCCCGGCGGGCGACCGAGGAGCGCCGCGAGGACGACACCCCGGAGATCATCAAGGAGCGGCTCCGGGTCTACCGGGAACAGACCGAGCCGGTGCTGGAATACCTCGGCAACCTGGTCCCCACGGTCCGGGTGGATGGCTGTGCCAGCGTGGAGGACGTCAATCGGGCCCTGGTGCAGGCGATCGGTTGATCACCCTGAAGCGCCCCGACGAGATCGCCCTCATGCGGGAGGCGGGCTGGCGGCTCGCCGAGGTCCTGGCCCTTTTGGCGGACGCGGTCGAGCCGGGAATGACCACGGAGGACCTGGACCGGATCGCCAATCGGGAGATCCGTCGCCGCCATGGCTATCCCGGCTTCCTCGGCTACGACGGGTTCCCCAAGCACATGTGCGTCTCTGTCCAGGAGGAGGTGGTGCACGGGATTCCCGGCCCCCGGGAGCTCCGCTCCGGCGACCTGGTGAGCCTGGACTGCGGCGTGGTCTACAAGGGGTGGTGGGCGGATGCCGGTTTGACCGTGGCCTGTGGGCAGGCGGACCCCGAGGGGGCTCGGCTGATCGAGGTGACCAAAGAGGCGCTGGAGCGCGGTGTCCAGATGGCCCGGCCGGGGAACCGGCTCGGGGACATCGGGGCGGCGGTTCAGCAGCATGTCGAGGCCAACGGTTACTCCATCGTTCGGGGATACACAGGACACGGCATCGGACGGGACATGCACGAGGATCCCGAAGTGCCCAACTTCGGCCGACCGGGCCGGGGCCTGGAGATCAAACCGGGGCTGTGTCTGGCCATCGAGCCGATCGTCAACGAGGGCCGGCCCGCCACCCTGGTACGGCCCGATCGCTGGACGGTGGTCACTGCAGACGGCCGGCGGTCCTGTTACTTCGAGCACACCCTGACGGTCACGGCGGACGGGCCGCTCGTCCTCACCTCCCTGCCCGGGAGCGCGGGATGACCGCCACCGTGAGGGCGCTCGATCGGCTATACTCTCAGCGGGCTAAACCTGGTCTGGTTTCGTGCGCCCTTCACCATGATTGACCCCGGACAGCTCCAGGGTCGGGTCCTCGAGTCGCTGCCCAACTCGCTCTACCGGGTTGAGCTGGCGGGCGGGGCCAAGGTGGTGGCGCACGCGGC
>JAJZGN010000239.1 GCA_021798435.1 bacterium
CCGATCTCCATGGCGCCCCCCGCTCCCTTGATCAGGTCCAGCTGCGGGGTGACCTCATCGGCACCGTCGACGTCGAGGTCCAGCCCTTGACCGGTGTCCGGGAGGAGAGTGATGCCCATCGCACGGGCGCGCCGCTCGGTGACCTCGGAGGTGCAGACCGCCGACACCAGGAGCCCCTGGCGGACCCGCGGCTCCAGGGCGTCCAGGAACGCCGAGGCAGTTCGGCCGGTGCCCAGCCCAAGACGCATCCCCGGCTCCACCCGCGCGGCGGCGAACTCGCCCACCCTGGCGAGGCCGTCCCGGAGCCGCTCCGGAGGCAGGGCGGTCAGCCGGAGCGCTCCGGTCCCGACCGCTCCACCGTGATTCGGAGCAGGACCCGGCGCTCCGCGACCATGGCGGCTCGATATTCGTCCCAGTTCGGGTGCTCGCCCACCACCACCCTGTAGTACTCCTCCAAGAGGGGCAGGGCGGCCGGGAGGGACACTACCTCGGCTGAGCCCCACACCACCACCCAAGGTCCGAAGAACCGGTCGGTGAAGATGGTGAGCGCCACCCGGGGATCGCGACGCAGGTTGAGGGCCTTCACCGCTCCCTCCCGGCTGCTGACCAGCACCCGCCCCGTCCCGTCGACCCCGGCCACGACCGGGGACAGCTGGGCGGTGCCGTCCCGCCGGTAGGTCGCCAGGACCCCCCGATGGTTGGAGGAGATGAAGACCAGCGCCTCGCCACTACCCATCGCCGGGCTCCTCGGCCCCGACCCAGCGCGGCGCCCTCGACCTGGCCCGCTCGGTGAGGAGCTCCTGGATCCCCGGGGCCTCGCCGGCCGGGTCCAGCCGCCTCCACGCGGCCGAGGACTCGAGCTGCCAGGCTTGGCGGCGGTCGGCCCAGGTCATCTCCAGAACCTCCTGTACTTCGCGCCGGCAGGAGGGGTCCAGCAGGGGGACTATGCATTCGACGCGGCGGTAGAGATTGCGGCCCATGAGGTCCGCGGAGCCCATGAAGACCTCGGGGGAGCCGCCGTTTTCGAAGACGAAGGCGCGGCCGTGCTCCAGGAAGCGACCGATGACGCTGTGCACGGTTACCGTCTCACTGAGTCCCGCGATCCCAGGGCGCAGGGCGCAGATCCCCCGCACCAGAAGGCGTATGGGGAGCCCCTGGGCCGAGGCGTGGTAGATCGCCGAGATCGCCCGCTCGTCGGTGAGCCCGTTCACCTTGGCCAGCACCCCGGCGGGCCGGCCGGCTCGAAGGTGTTCGAGTTCCCGTTCCAGCAGCGCCTCGAAGCGCTCCACCACGTTTATCGGGGCCACCCAGAGGTGACGGTAGTCGTGCTTGCGCGAGTATCCGGTCAGGTAGTTGAAGAGGTCCGCCACCTCCTCGGTGATCTCCCGGCGGGCGGTGAGAAGGCCGAAGTCGGTGTACACCCGGGCGGTGACCGCGTTGTAGTTCCCGGTCCCGATGTGGGCGTACTGGCGGACCGTCCCCTCCTCCTGGCGAACCACCAGGACCAGCTTGGCATGCGTCTTGAGGCCGGGGACGCCGTAGGCCACGTGGGCTCCCACCTGCTCGAGCTGCCGCGCCCAGCGGATGTTGTTCTGCTCGTCGAAGCGGGCCTTGATCTCAACCAGTACCACCACCTGCTTCCCGTCCTCCGCCGCCTGGGTGAGGGCGCCGATGAGGGGCGTGTCCCCAGAGGTCCTGTAGAGCGTCTGCTTGATGGCGAGGACCCTCGGGTCGCGGGCGGCCTGCTCGATGAAGCGCTCGGTGGTGGCGGCGAAGGAGTCGTAGGGGTGCTGGACCAGCACGTCCCCAGCCCGGAGGACTGCGAAGAAGTCCGGCTCCTGGTCCTGGACGCTGAGCAGCCGAGGCGGGGTGGTGCCGCTGAAGGCGGGGTAGGCCAGGTCGGGGCGGTCCACCGCGTCTATCACCTGGGCCAGCCCGGTCAGGTCCAGGATCCCGTCCACCGCCTGGATCTCGCCGGCGTCGATCCCCAGCTCAGCCTCGAGCATGGCGGCGACCTCAGTCGGCAGGCGTGGCCCGGCCTCCACTCGGACGATCGCTCCGAAGCGGCGCTCACGAAGCTCCTCCTCGATCGCCGATAGGAGGTTGGGCTCGTCCTCGTCCACGTCGAAGTCGGCGTCGCGGGTGACCCGGAAGTAGCCGCGGCCCACGATTCGCATCCCCGGGAAGAGGCGGTCCAGCCGCTCGGCGATGATCCGCTCCACGGGAACGAAGGGCCCCTGGGGCCCGGCCCGAAAGAACCGGGGGACCGCGGAGGGCACCTTGACCCGCGCCACCCGGGCGCCCGGGTCATCGGGGTCGTCGAGCACCACGCCAATCGAGAGGGAAAGGTTGCTGAGATAGGGAAAGGGGTGGGCGGGGTCGATGGCCAGGGGGGTGAGGAGGGGATAGAGCTGACGCTCGAAGAAGCGGGAGCAAGAGGCCTCCTCCTCGGAAGAAAGCGCCTCCTGCCCCAGGATCAGACGGACGCCCTGCTCGGCCAGCGCGGGCGCCACCTCCCGGGTGAGGCAGTGGAGCTGGGCCGCGGCCAGCTCCGAGCTTCGCCGGCGGATCGCCGCCAGCTGCTCCTTGGGGGTCATCCGGTCAGGGTGGGTGGCCCGGAGAGGCTCGCCGACCTGGCGCAGCAGGGAGGCCACCCTGATCATGTAGAACTCGTCGAGGTTGTTGGCGGTGATGCCCAGGAAGCGGAGCCGCTCCAGCAGGGGGACGCGGGGGTCCCGAGCCTCGGCCAGGACCCGGAAGTCGAAGTCCAGCCAGCTCAGCTCCCGATTGATGTAATTGGCCGGATCCACCAGGGGATCGGCCGGGGCCTCGCGCCCGACCTCGGGGCGGACGCCGGCGGGCAGGGGATCGAGCACCTTGCAAAGCTACTACGGCGGAGCCGTCCTGTGACGATCAGCTTGCGCCGCAGCT
>JAJZGN010000240.1 GCA_021798435.1 bacterium
GCCTGGTGCAGCCCCGCCAGGATTCCCAGGGCCCCAGCCACCACCGCGAACGAGCTCTGGGTGCCGATCAGCATCCGGCGCTTGGGGAAGCGGTCGGCGATCACCCCGCCCAACGGCTGGAGGAGCAGATTGGGGAGGAACTGGACCATGACCAGAAGGCCGAGCATGAACGCCGAGTGGGTCAGCTCCAGGATCAGCCAGGCCTGGGCGGTGGACTGCAGCCAGCTGCCCGTCACCGAGATCAACTGCCCCCCGAAGAACAGCCGGTAGTTGCGGGTCGAGAGCGCCTGGAAGGTGCGCTGGGTGATCGCCAGGGGAGTGCGGATCAAGGCTCGACCTCGGTGAGCCGCTCCAGCGCCTCCATCGCCCGGTCCAGGGCCACGATCTGGACCCTGGAGAGGCCCGAGAGCCGGGCCGCAAACCAGGCTCGCCGGGCTCCTATGGCAGCCTTGGCAAGCTCCTCACCCCGCGCCGTGAGGCCCACCCGCACGCAGCGGCGATCAGACCGGTCTCCGGCCTTCGAGACCAGGCCCTCCGCCTCCATCTGGGCCAGGAGGGCGGTCATCGAAGGGGTTCGAACTCCCTCGGCCTGGGCCAGCTCCGAAACCGTCGCCCCAGGGCTCCTCAGGAGGGACGAGAGGACCGGGAACTCTCCCGGTCTGAGGCCGATTGGGACGTGCGCCTGGCGCAGCCCCTTGGACAGCCGGCTCACTATCCCCGGGAGCCTCTCTCCGAGCTCTGCTCCCACCGCCTCCACCCCGCGATCGCGGGCCGCCAGAGCGCTCACATGGTTAGTCTATCTAATTAGCGCGCCTAAGTAAAGTCAGGATACGCAGGCACCGGTCCCGACCCGGGCGGTGTCGGCAAGGTTGCTGGTGATCTCGGGCAGCACCTCGGTGGCGCTGAGCGCGTACCCCTCGTTGGTGGTGACCAGCGACTTGGCGAAGACGATCCCCAGCACCTGCCCGGAGAGGCTGACGAAGGGGCCGCCGGAGTTGCCGGGGATGACCTCCGCCTGCAGCACCAGGATTTGCCTCGTGACCAGCCCCTGGGAGTAGATGTCCCGGCCCACGGCCTCAACCGACCCTCGCACCGCTCCGCCCACCACCTGCTCGGGCCCGCCGTCGGGATAGCCAACGACCGCTCCCTCTGTCCCGCGAGGGGAGGTCTGGCTGAACTTGAGGGGGGGGAGCCGAAGAGCAGGGACGCGCAGCAGGGCCAGGTCGACCTGGGGATTGAAGTACACGACCTCGGCGGCCAGGGGCGCCGCCGACCCCGGGAGCTGCACCTGGACCGACTGGCCGCCAGCCACCACGTGGGCGTTCGTCACCACCACCTGGGGACCGACTGGGAAGCCGCTCCCTTCGATGAGGCCGCCGCAGCCGCTGGTGATCACCTTGACCGTCTCCGCGGCCACCTGTCCCACCTGGGGATGGGCGGCCAGGTCGTGGGGGATCAGCACCGGCCCCGGCAGCGGGGGCACCAGGGTGGCGAAGACCTCCGGGAAGGGCACCGCGCTGAGCAGGTGCTGAAGGCCCCCCATCCAGGCCGGGCCGGCAGGGAGGGTCCGCGTCAGGGCGCGGAGGATCGAAGAGCTTTGAATCTGGGTGGATAGCTGCGGTATGGGCCCGGCCGCGAAGATCAAGCCCAGGTACCAGCTGACCGCCAGGGTGACGATCAGGTTCCAGGCCAGCCCGGTCAGCGAGTCCAGGCCGCCGCCGATCCGGCTTCTGAGGGCCGTGAGCCGCAACTTGGCCCCCAGGAGGCCGCCCAGGGCGTTGCCCAAGAAGCCAACCGCCACCACCACGGCGATGGCCAGCGCCGTGCGCTCGGGGCTGGAGAAACCGTGCAGCCGAGCCGGCACCAGGGTGGCCAGCCAGGAGCCGAGGAGGAGGCCGCCGAGGAGCCCCGCCATCGACAGGACTGAGAAGGAGAGCCCGCGCCGGTACCCGGCCACCCCGGCTAGGGCCAGGGCCAGGACTATGGCCAAGTCGACCAGATTCATGGCGTGGCTGCGATCATGCGGGAAGGCCCAACCGCTGCCCCACAATGGCGGCCAGGTTCGGCGCCCGCCGGGTGCGGATTTGAGGGACGAGATGCCTGAAGGCGAGCCGGAGGGGAGGGGCCGATACGGGCGGGCGCCCGCCCAGAACGGGATCTACATCCCTCTGCCTCGGGACTGGCGTTCCTGCATCCTGCCCCTCATCGGGCTGGCCACCCCGGTCGGCCTGCTGGTGGTCAACTTCTCCGCCTGGGTCATCTCCCAGCTGGGGGCCTTCCGCTGGGGGGTGGCGGTGAGCGCTTTGGTCAGTGCCCTCATCCTGAACAGCCTCACCTGTCTCAGCGTCTACCGCTACGTGCGCAATCGCTGGCCAGACTTCTTGGTCAGCCGCCAGGAGAACGAGACCTGGGTCCTGGTGGCGGCCATCGTGATCATCCTGGCGGTGGCTGTCCTCTCCGCCCTCTTCTCGTACGTGGGCATGGCCAACCCCAAGCAGCTCCCCAACGGGATCGCCGTGGTGACCGGTTTCCTGGGCGTGGTGATCCCGTTGGCCCTGATCCTCGGCCTCAACCGCCGGCGCTGATTTCAGCGGGTCTCCTCCAGGTCGCCCAGCACCTCCACCTCGTGGCCGTCCGAGATCACGGCCGCCGTCGCCAGGCCGAGAAAGAGGCCGTGCCCCACAACTCCTGGAATCTCGGCCAGCCGCTGGGCCAGCTCTCGCCACGGCTCCGAGCAACCCCCAAGGTCCGCATCCAGCACCAGGTTGCCGTTGTCGGAGATGAAGGGGTCCCGGCCGCCCCGTAGCCTGGTCCTGAGCCGGCAGAGTCCCTCGATCCTTCGCTGGGTGCCCTCCCAGTCGAACCGCAGCACCTCAATGGGAAGGGCCGCCCGCTCGCCCAGCCGTCCCACCCTCTTGGACGAGTCG
>JAJZGN010000035.1 GCA_021798435.1 bacterium
CGTCTTCCCCTTGGTGTCGAGATGACCCGAGGTTATCGTGAGCGCGTGACTCCCGGCGAGCTGGTCCGTGCCCTGTACGAGGCCTACCAGGATCGAGACTGGGCGCGCGCTGCCACTTTCCTCCATCCCGAGGTCGTCTTGGACATGCCCGCCACTGCCGAGCGCTTGGAAGGGCGGGACGCGGTGATCGCGTTCCGGCGCTGGTATCCGGAACCGTGGGGAGTTCTCGCGGTGCTGCGCGTACTTGAAGAGCTGGAGGGTGCTGCAGCGGAGATCAGCGTCGTGGACGGGCAGGGCCAGCGCTTTGCCTGCTCGGCCTTCTGGCGCAGCCGGGATGCGCTGCTCATCGAGGGGACCGAGTACTGGATCACCGTCGGGGGTGACACGCCGCCTCCCCACCGCGTCGCGTCGCCCCCGACACGGGGGGCCAGGCGAGCCTGGGGCCACCAAGACGTGCTCGGCAAGATGTCCAAGGCGCTGGCTGACGGCCGTTGGCATTCGCTGCCCGACCTGGCTCGCGAGTTCGACCTCACTCTGGAGCAGGTGGGCTCGCTCGTCACTGAACTGGTGAATTCAGGAGTCGCTCACCAGGGTGCAGAAGGGAGGTCCCGGAACCAGGTCCAGTTGCGAGTGCTGGCTGACCGCCGGGTGCTCCCGATCCTCCAGATGCTCTCGGGCGACATGAGGGATCCGTGGAGGGAGGTGGAGCCAGTAGCTGGACTCACCGTTCAGGAGGCTCTTGAGACGGTGGAAGCCCTCGCGCGCACAGGGGCAGTCCTGGTGGATCGTTCGGCCGCCAACCGCGTCCTGTTTCGACGGAACGACGAGGACGAGGACTCTCCTCTCGGCCCGCCTCGCGGCAGCTCCGGACGCCTGCCCTGAGCCGTCCCGCTCATGGAATCAATGTCGGATCAGTACTGGTCGGGGGGATCCACTCAGCCGGAGCTCAGATCAGCCCTCCTCCACGGGCGTGCGTCGGAAGGGGCCACCAGCATCGGCGGATGGTCCCTGGTGCCAGGCTCGGGCTGGCGATCATCTCCGGCTGGTGAGCCGGAGCCACCACCCGAGCAGAATGGGATGAAGTTGACGGCCTGCCATCGGGAGGGCGCCCGTGACCGAGTACCGCATCGAATACCAACCGCTGGTCGGCGTCTTGGAGATGCTTGATGTCCAGGCGGTCATCGACGGCGTCACCGATCCCTGGTTCAACCAGACCCTGTGCGAGGTGGACGGCACAGCGGTGCGGCTGGGCGTGCTCCAAGGCGAGTTCCACTGGCACCGTCACGAGCAGCAGGACGAGTTCTTCCTGGTTCTGGAGGGACGAATGCGGATCGAGCTGGAGGGGAGGGAAGCGGCGGATCTTGGGCCGCGCCAGGCGTTCACCGTCCCCAAGGGGGTTCAGCACCGACCCGTGGTGCCCGAGCGAACCGTGGTGCTGATGCTTGAGCGCACGGGGGTGATCGCCACCGGCGACTGAACCTCGCGCGGGGCGCACCTCGCATCAGCGCTCCTTCATGGCCGTTCGGGAGGCGGGGGCTCCACCCTCGGGGGGTGACCCCCGGTGCCCGCTTGGATGGGTCGGACTCGCCCCGGGCGCCGGCTGGCGATCCTCTCGCCTTGGCGGATGGGCTCGTGCCCGACGGCGAGCACGCGGCCGCTGTCGAAGAGCGGCCTGCGGCTTCGAAACGCCGCTCCGGCTGAAGATGCCGCTCCAGACGCCACCCGCCCCGGCTACGGCACCGCTGGGCCGGCCATCGAGGGGAACGCCATCTCCCAGAGGTCCCGCCGTTCCGGGGGCAAGACCGCCATGAGCGCCGCAAGGGCGCTAGGAGCAACCGCCGCTGTTTGTTCGACGTCGCCGAGACCAAGCGCCAGCCATGGGGGCGGGCCAGCCTCGGCAGATCAGCCCCCTCGATCCCGCCAGCACCCCGCCCTTCGCCCGCGGGCTGGCTGCCGGCGGGGCCCCGAACCCGGAAGAAGAGGCTGCGCTCTCCCGACAGTGAGCCCGACCGCGACACCACCTCCGCGATCGCCGAGCGGACCGCGGTCCTGCTCCGCGACGCCCGGTCCTTCCAGCGCCGGCTGGACCCCGCGGCGGCGCCCCCGCTCGCCATCTGCGATCCCAGCCTGCCCCAGAGCGACGTGGCCCGAGAGGCGGCCCAGCAGCTCCTGGTCAGGCTCACCTTCCGGGCGCGGGGTCAGCAGCGGAGAGCGAAGGGGCCCGGGCACCGGACCCACTCGTCAGGTGGAGCTCAGGCCTGCTGCCCCCAACTCCCTAAACCCCGGCCAGCGGCAAAGCGTAGGCGTCGGAGTCGGGTCTGCTCGCGGTCAGCGATCAGGGTCATACGTCAGCTCGAAGACCTTGCCGTCCGGTCCGCGGAAGTGTTGCCAGGCGTACCCATTGCTCGCGTGTTCGCGCCCGCCGAGCAGCTCGATTCCGGCCGCCATGAGTTCGGCCGAGGCTTCTTCGATGTCGTCCACGAGGAACCCGGCCACGACCTCGTTCTCGGAGAACTGCTGGGGCGTTTGGGGCCCAGCGACCCCGAAGACCTCCAACTTGTCCCCGTCCGGGAGCTGGAAGACGACGAAGTCCGGTTGCTCCAGCACGACTGGCAGCCTCATGACCTCAGCGAAGAACCGGGCCATCTCGCCAGGGGACGAGGTTTTGACCCCGACCCAGCTCACTCCCTTGACGTTCACCACTGGTCCCTCCGCAGAGCACTGCTGAACTCCATTGTGGGTGAGACGCTCCTCGCACGAAGATAGCTGCTTCCCAAAGACCCCGTCCCGCGAGCTGGAAAAACCTCCCCCGGCGAGGGGCCTGACACCTCCTGTCTGCGCTAGGCACCGAGGGGGACCGGTGGCCGCTCTGCCTCCCTGAAGTGGCCGAGGAGAGCCTCCCGAACGATCTCCCGCGGGCCCTGGGCGTCGTCCGCCCTTTGACGATCGCCTCGCTGAGCGCCCACGCCCCGTGGGCCCCCTCGGCGGCCTACTCCCCCGCGGCTGAGATGGATGGAGCACGGGAGGCAGCCGGTTCCGCTGCTCGCTTTCAGAACAAAACCGTCGGGGGCCCGGGAGCCGCCCATGGTCAGCTCGGCCCGGAGGTGCGAGCCCCCCACCGTGTTCCTGGGTTCGTGGTCGTCCTCCTGCCGCAGACCGAGTACCTCCGTGCGCCCTGGTCGCTGGTCCACTCTGGGCGCCACTTCACCGGGCCGGCCCCCCGATAGCGGGTCCTCACCTCCTCCGCCAGCCCGTGTCGCTCCCTGGTGCGGATGGGCCCAGCCCCCCCCTGCGGCTCGCCGGCGGCCGCCCTCGGTGTCATTCCTTGTTGGGGAGTGATCGCCCCAGGGTGCGAGTCTCGCTGCGGCACTGCGGCCCGTTGCACCCTCCCCGCGCCGGTGGTACCATCGGCGCGCGACTGCGGGGGTGGGCCGGACCCGGTCCAAGCTTTCTGTCAACCCAGGGTGCATCTACCCCTCCGGTGGATTTTCCACTCCTGTGCAGAAGGTGTGAATTGCGCGGTCCTGTCTCGCCCTTCCCGGGACCGGGAAATCGGAGTTGAGCCTCTCTCCAGACCAGCTCTGGTCCGCGGCCCAGGAGGAGCTCCGCTTCCAGGTGAGCCGCCCCGGGTACGAGGCCTGGCTGAAGAACGCCCGGCTGCTCCACTTCGACGAGGGCGGCGCCAGGGCGGTGATCGGGGTCTCCACCCCCTTGGCTCGGGACTGGGTCAGCGACCGCTACGGGGCGGTGATCCGGGAAACCCTCTCTGCCATCCTGAACCAGGACGTGACTGTCGAGTTCACAGTCCAGGGGACCCCCGGGTCTGAGCCGCTGCCCCAGGGCCAGCTTTCGGTGCCCCCGCCCGATCCCGGACCGGAGGGCGCCGGGGAGACGGTCCCCGGACTCAACCCCCGCTACACCTTCAACACCTTCGTGGTGGGCAACACCTCTCTCCTGGCCCACGCCGCCTGCCGGGCGGTGGCGGATTCCCCCAGCCGGGCCTACAACCCCCTCTTCCTGTACGGAGGGGTGGGGCTGGGAAAGACCCATCTCATGCACGCGGTGGGCCATGCGGTCTGGCAGAGCCACCGCCAGCGGGTGGCCTACGTGACGTCCGAGAGCTTCATGAACCAGATGATCACGTCGATCCAGGAGAACCGGACCGCGGAGTTCCGCACCCGCTATCGGACAGTCGACGTCCTGCTCGTCGACGACATCCAGTTCCTGGCAGGCAAGGACCGCACCCAGGAGGAGTTCTTCCACACCTTCAACGCTCTCCAGGAGGTGAACCGCCAGATCGTCATCACCTCAGACCGTCCTCCCCGGGAGATCCCCACCCTGGAGGAGCGCCTCCGGACTAGGTTCGAGGGCGGTCTCATGGTGGACATCCAGCCCCCGGACTTCGAGACCCGGCTGGCGATCCTGCGCAGCAAGCTGAGCCCCGCCCAGGGCTGGCTGAGCGAGGAGGTCCTCTCCTTCATCGCCCACAACATCAAGAAGAACATCCGGGAGCTGGAGGGCGCCCTGACCCGGGTTCTGGCCCACGCCTCCATCACCGGGCGGGGCAACCCCACCATGGAGGAGGTGGCCGAGATCCTGCGCGACATCATCCCCACCGCGGACTCCCGCCCCCTCTCCGTGGAGGGAGTCCAGGCGGTGGTGGCCGACTACTACGGGATATCGGTCACCGAGATGACCAGCAAGCGCCGGGACAAGCACATCGTCTTTCCCCGCCAGATCGCCATGTACCTCATCCGCGAGGAGATCGCCATGAGCCTGCCGGCGATCGGCCAGGCCTTCGGGGGCCGGGATCACACCACAGTCCTCCACTCCTACGAGAAGATCTCCAACGACGCCAAGGAGGATCCCAAGGTGCTGGAGGACCTCTCCCGCCTTCGCGACCTCCTCCGGGGCGGCTGATGCCAAGAGCACAGCTTTTCCAGATCCCCTGGGGAGCCGAAGCGGCTCCCGGTGGAGAGCTGCGGCGGCCTCCCTCGGCGGTGGAAAGACTGGCCCCCGCCCCGGGGTTTTGCACCGCCTGTGCACAGGTCAATCGAAGTGGTCTGAGAGGGGTTTCCCCAGGCTCAACTCCCCTACTATGGCTACGTTCCCATAAGGGTCTTTCCCCTTCCGTCCGGGCCTGTGGAGACCCCGGGCCAGAACCCCGATCAAGGAGGACTTTAAGTTGAAGTGCACGATCTCGCCCCAGCAGCTGGGCGCGGGGCTGTCGGCGGTCACCCGAGCCATCTCCAGCCGCAACACCCTGCCCATCCTCAGCAACGTGCTGGTCCAGGCGCGCGAGGGTGCGATCGAGCTCACCGCCACCAACATCGACCTGACCATCCGCCACACCATGCCCGCTGAGGTCCTGGAGGAGGGGGCGATCACCATCCCCGCCCGGATCCTCTCGGAGTTCGTCAGCTCCCTTCCCGAGGCTCCCCTGAACTGGGAGCTGGACCCGGTGCACCAGACGGTGCGGTTGCAGTCGGGCCGCTTTGACGCCCACATCCGGGGGGTGGACGCCGCGGAATTCCCTCCCCTTCCCGGGGTGTCGGACGGGCAGACCGTGGAGCTTGACCCCCAGGTGCTGCTGTCGGCCATCGAGCAGACGGTGGTGGCCGCCAGCGGGGATGAGGGCCGCCCGGTCTACACCGGGGTGCTGGCGGAGATCTCAGGAGCCGACATCACGCTGGTGGCCACCGACGGACACCGGCTGGCGGTGCGCCAGCTGAGGACCGCGGATGGGGCCCTCCCCCTGGGGGACAGTCTCTCGGTGATCATCCCGGCCCGGGCCCTCTCGGAGCTGGCCCGCCTGCTGAAGCCCATCCTCTCCAGCCCGGGGGCCGTGACCCTTTCGGTGGGGGGAACCCGTTCCCAGGTGCGCTTCGACCTCCCGGGGTACTCGCTCACCAGCCGGCTGATCGACGGGGTGTACCCCAACTACCAGAAGGTCCTCCCCGAGGGGTCCCAGACCGTGGCCCGGGCCTCCACCGACGAGCTGCGCCGGACGACCAGGGTCGTGTCCCTCTTCGCCCGCGACGCCGCCAACGTCCTCAAGATCCGCTGCGAGAGCTCCCAGCTGGTGCTCTCCGCCAACACCAACGAGGTGGGGGACAACGTGGCCTCGTTGGACGCCACCATCGAGGGGGAGAACGTAGGCATCGCCTTCAACGCCCGCTATGTCAGCGACGTCCTCTCCCTCCTGGACTCTCAGGAGGTGGAGCTGGTGCTCAATGGGACGCTGGCCCCGGGGATGGTGAGGGCTGCCGGGGACGACAGCTACCGCTACGTGATCATGCCGGTGCGGGTGGCGATCTAGGGACGAGCCTCCCCTTGAGGGTCGCCGAGCTCCGGCTCCTCAACTTCCGGGCCTACCCCGAGGCCCAGGTCCTCCTGCGCCCGGGGTTCAACCTCCTCATTGGCGCCAACGGGGCGGGCAAGACCAGCCTCTTGGAGGCCCTGGCCACTCTGGCCCTGGCCCGGGCGCCGCGGGGTGGCCTGAGCACAGACCTGGTCCGCTGGGGAACTTCCGAGATGGGGGTGGCCGCCACCACCTGGAGGGGGGAGGCAGAGGGCCGGCTGGAGATGCGCTGGAGGGCCCAGCCCCCGGCGGGCCGATGGAGCCGGACGCTTCGCGCCGAGGGGGCGCCGGTGACACCCGCCGCCTACCTCGGCAGGTTGAGGGTGGTGTCCTTCTGGCCCGAGGATCTGGGGCTGGTCAAGGCCGGGCCGGAGCCGAGGCGAAGGATGATGGACGTGGTCCTCTGCCAGCTGTACTCGGAGTACGCGCTGGCCCTCTCCCTCTTCCGGCGGGCCCTTGACCAGCGCAACGCAGCGCTCCGCGAAGTCCGGGAGGGGAGGGCCGGACCCCTGGCGCTGGAGCCCTGGCTGGAGCCGCTGGTCGACTCCGGGGCCAAGCTCATGTCCCACCGGGAGCGGTACCTCGAGGAGGCCGGTCCGCTGGCCCGGAGAGCGGCCACCAGGATTGGGGAGGAGGCGCCGCTCCAGCTTCGCTATCTGCCGGGAACCAGGGGGTCCGCAGGGGACGACTGGAGGGGGAGGATCCTGACCGCGCTCCGCGAGGCGGCCGGGGAGGAGGAGGCCCGGGGACAGACCGTGGTGGGCCCCCAGCGCGACGACTTCGAGATCGCATACGCCAATCGACCGGCCCGGCAGTACGCCAGTCAGGGGCAGCAGCGCACCGCGGTGCTGGCCATAAAGGCCGCCGAGGTGAGCCAGCATCTGGTCGAGGGCGGACAATCCCCGGTGGTGCTGCTGGACGACGTTCTCTCCGAGCTGGACCGGGACCACCGCCGGGGCCTCCTCGAGGTCCTGGGCGAGGGGCTGGGGGTGGAGCAGGCGCTGGTCACCGCCACCGAGGACTCCGGGCTGGAGGAGGCGGTCTCCCCGTCCCAGGTCCTCCTGGTGGGTGGGGGGGAGGTGCGGGGAGAGGTGGATCGCTAGTGGAGGGGATCGGGGAGATCCTGCCCCGGGTCTTGCGGCGCATGGGGGTGCAGCGCCAGGTGCGGCTGGCCCGGGCTCAGGCGGCCTTCTCGGAGGCCTGCGGGGAGTACCTGAGAGCCCACGTCCGGGTGGTGGCCGTGGAGGGCTCGGCGCTGGTGGTGGCCTGCGCCCATCCGGCGATAGCCCACCAGTTGCAGATGGAGGCGGTGCCCCTGCTGGAGGCTGTCAACCGCGCCGCCGGGCCGCCTCCGCTGCGCCGGATGCGCTTTGTCACCGAGGGGTGATCAGGCCGAGTTCCAGGATCCGGCGGGCGGCGCGGGCAGCGGCCCCCGCCGGCATCTCCCTGCGGGCGGCGAGACGCAGCCGGGCCAAGGGTGCCCCGCCCGCCTCAAGGAGGGCTGGGAGGATCCTGGCCACCTCCCCGTTGCGGACTGCCTCCAGGGCCAGTCCTCGGCGAACGGCCCAATCCAGATTGGCCCGCTCCTGCCCCCTGAGGGCGGAGGTGAGGATCATTCCCATCCCGGCCGCCGAGGCCTCCCCGATGGCGGTGGGCCCGGCCTTGCCCAGGTAGATGTCGGCGGAGAGGATTAGAGGGCCGGGGTCCTCCAGGAACGAGAAGGCGTGCACCGGCATCCTCCAGTTCCGCCCGGTGGCCCAGCGCAGCAGCCGCCGGTTCCGGCCGCACAGGAGAGCCACCTGGCAGGGCAACGCGGATGCCTCCACCTCCAGGAGGACCCGCTCCACCCCCCCGGCCCCCTCCGCCCCTCCGGACACCAAGAGGCAGGGGAGCTGGGGGTCCAGGCCCAGCCCCTGGCGGAGGGCGGCGCGGGAGTGAGACCGCTCCAGCTCGGGGTCCAGGGGCAAGCCGGTGGTCTCCACGAGTCCGGGGGGCACCCCCTGGCGAAGGCAGGAGGAGGTGGCCTCCTCCGAGGGGGTGAGGAGGGGGATGCCTTTGGGAGAGAGCCATCCGGGGTGTACCAAGGTGAGGTCCGTGACCACGGTGATGAGAGGGGCCCCGACCGCGCCGGCAGCGGCCAGCGCCCCCGGCCCGAGCAGGGGGTGAAGGTTGACCACCACCCGGGGGCGGGTGTGGAGGGCCCGGCGCACCATCGCGGTCCGAAGGCCCGAGAGCAGGAACCGCTCCAGCACCGCCCCAGCCGCCGGCCTGGAGAAGGCGGCGAAGAGCGGCCCCCAGGCGGCTGGAGCCCAGCGCACGAGGGGACCGTAGCCTCTCAGCAGGAGGCTCGCCTGGGGGAGGGCCCCGGAACGGAGGGGGTCGGCAATCTCCACCCGGAGGCCGGGTGCGGCCTCGGATTGCAACGCCGCCCGGAGGGCGGCGGCTACCCGCAGGTGCCCACCCCCGGTGGTCGTGGCCCAGAGCTGGACGTCCGCGGGGGATGGGGCTGGCAGGCTGATTCCCTACCTCCTCAGGTGGATTTTGGCCGGCGATGCTAAAGTGAGGTCAGGACGCGGTGGGAAGGGCCGCGGTCTCTGTGCCAAACATCCGGGGTGTAACAGAAATCGGGGCCTCATGTACCGCGCCCACGGGGGTGAGCGCTGATCCGGAGTCCGGCAGCGCGGGCCTGAGCTGTCAGGTGGTGGACACCACCGCCGGACTGGCGGGCCTGCGCCGGGTGTGGGAGCGGATCGAGTCTTCCTCGGAGGAGCCGGCCCCTTTCCTCACCTGGGAGTGGCAGGAGAGCTGGTGGGCGGTGTTCTCTGCCAGCCACCGGCCGAGGACTTTGGTGGTCTCCCACGATGGTGAGGTGGTGGGGATCGCCCCCCTCTGCCTCAGCCTCCGGCGGGAGGGCACCCTGCAGTTCGCCGGGGGGGAGGACCTCTCAGACCAGCTCGGCCTGCTCGCCCGCCCGGGGTTCGAGGAGCAGGTGGCCGAGGCGACTGTGGCCTGGGCCAGCGGCTCCGGCGCCCTGGAGCTGGACCTCCACTTCCTCCGCGACTGGGGGTGGGAGCTCCCGGCGCTGGAGAGGGCGGTGGCGCGGCAGGGCCTGACCCTCGAGGTGCACCCGGAGGAGGTCAGCCCGGCGATCGACCTGCCCGCCTCGTTCGACGAGTACCTCTCCCTGAGGCTGGGCAAGAAGGACCGCCACGAGCTGCGCCGGAAGATGAGGCGGCTGGAGCAGGAGCGACCGGGATGGCGGCTTGTGGGACCGGAGGAGCTGGGGCTGGAGCCGGCGCTGACCGCGTTCCTAAAGCTGCTCCGCGCCAGCCGCGAGGACAAGGACCACTTCCTCACCCCCGAGGTGGAGCGCTTCTTCCGGGAGGTGGCGGAGCGCTTCCAGCGGCGGGGCTGGCTGCGGCTGGCGCTGCTCGAGGAGGGGGGAAGGCTCGCCGCCGGCATCTTCGGGTTCTGCTTGGGCCGGGTCTGGTACCTCTACAACTCAGGGTATGACCCGGCCGAGGCCCACCTCTCCCCGGGCCTCCTCTGCGTCGCCGAGGGGCTGCGGGGGGCGATCGAGGCGGGCTGCCGCCAGGCCGACCTCCTGCGGGGCAACGAGGGCTACAAGTACCGACTCGGGGCCCAGGACCAGTTCCTGGTCAACGTGCGGATCTCCCTCGCCAAGGAGGGGCGGTGACCCCGCCGGGAGGGGGCGAGCCCACCATCGCCTTCATCTCCCTGCATGCCTCGCCGCTGGCGCGGCTGGGAAAGCGGGAGAACGGCGGCCTGAACGTCTACGTGCGGGCGGTCTGCGAGGAGCTGGGGGCGAGGGGGGTGCACACCGACGTCTTCGTGCGCCGCAGCGACCCCGACCAGCCCCGGGAGCAGGCCATGGGACCGCGCAGCCGGGTGATCGCCGTCGACGCCGGCCCGGCCCGGCCCCTCGCCAAGCACCAGCTTCCCCAGACCAGGGCCGCGTATCTGGAGGCGGTGCGGGAGTTCGCCCGCACCGCCCGGCGCCGCTACATCGCCGTCCACAGCCATTACTGGCTGAGTGGGGAGCCCGCCGGGGCCCTGGCCCGGGAGCTGGAGATCCCCTGGCTGCACACCGCCCACACCCTGGCGGCGGTGAAGGGCGAGGCAGGGTTCGACAGCGACCTCCCCGAGCGGCTGCTGGAGGAGCGCCGGACGGTGGCGGCGGGGGCCCGGCTGGTGGTCAACACCGCGGGCGAGGCCCACGCCCTGCGCCACCACTACGCGGCCCGGCCCGGGCAGTGCGTGGTGGCGCCACCGGGGGTGGACCTGGTGCGCTTCCAGCCCCGCGAGGTGGAGCGGCTGCGCAGGCGGATGGGGCTGGAGGGGATGAGGGTGATCCTCTTCGCCGGGCGGCTGGAGCCGCTCAAGGGGCCCGACACCCTGGTGGACGCCTTCGCCCTGGTGCGGGAGGACCCCCGTCTCCGGGATCGCGTCAGGCTGCTCTTCGTCGGGGAGCTCAGCAGCGAGGGCGAGCGGGTCGGCCAGCGCCGGGAGATGCGCCAGCGGGTGGGAGAGCTGGGGCTCGCCGGCGAGGTCGCCTTCCTCGGGGCCCAGCCGCAGGAGCGTCTGGCGCTGCTCTACTGCCTGGCCGACCTGGTGGTGGTCCCCTCCCACTCCGAGTCCTTCGGCCTGGTGGCGCTGGAGGCCCAGGCGTGCGGCACCCCGGTGGTGGCAGCCGCGGTCGGTGGCCTGAGGGAGGTGGTGGCGGATGGCCGGACGGGGCGGCTGGTGGAGGGCCGGGACCCCCGGCAGTACGCCGGGGCGATCGCCGAGATCCTGGCCGCGGACCCCGCCGCCCACCGGGAGATGCGCCGGGCGGCCCGGCGCCGCGCCGAGCGGTTCACCTGGGAGAGGACCGTCGACATCCTTCTGCCGGAGTACGGGCTGGCCCCGGCCCTGGCCGCCGCCTGCCGGGAGGCCTGAGCGCCGACCCCTCGGAACGGTGCCGCCGGGAACCGGTTGGCCCCGCCCTGAAGCTCTCAGAGAGTGGCCGTCGGCTCCCGGTGCTGGGACACCCAGTCGGACTCGAGGAGGGCGAAATCGATCTCATCGCTCCACCCTCCCTTGAACCACTCGTTCTCAATAAGGAGGGCCTCCTGGCGCATCCCCAGCCGCTGGGCCAGGCGGCCGGACGCCAGATTGCGCGCGTCCACCCGGGCCGTCACCCGGTGCACCTTCAGGTCATCGAAGGCGAGGTGGAGGATGGCGTGGGCGGCCTCGGTGGCATAGCCCCGTCCGGAGTGGTGGGGGCTGAGGACCCAGCCGACCTCGGCCGCGCGGTGCTCCCGGCTGTGCAGGTAGAGGTTCACGTCCCCGACCAGGCGGCCGGTCTCCGCCACCTCCATCCCCAGGATCACCCCCTGCCCCTCTGCCGTGATCTCGGTGCGGGCCCAGGCCCCGGCCAGCCTCTGGGCGACAGCCGCGCGGTCCATAGGTACGAAGGGGACGTAGCGACAGACCTCCGGCAGCGAGCGGTACTCGAGGAGGGCATCGGTATCGGCCTCTGTGAGGGGACGCAGCAGCAGCCGGGAGGTGCGGACGGGATAGGTGGGCCGGAGCTCCAGCGGCGGCCCCGGGGGGACCGGCTCGGTCCCCGCCTCCTCCCCACGGTGGCCGGAGGTGCCGTCCCCGGCCTGGTCCCCCGGGTGGGGGCTATCGCTGGGCACCAAGCACTCTCCTCCTGGGATGGCGCCGGCCAGCGCACCGGAGGCGGCGGGCGGGCAGGGCTTGAAGATCGTAACAGCGGCCGCGGCGCGGCTTGCAGGCCGGACAGTGCCGGGAGGTCCGAGCCGCAGCGGGGGCCGAAGCCGGGAGGTCGTCCAGCTGGCATGATGTCGGCTCTGGGGAGGGACAGCTGGTGAGCAGAGACGGCGCGCCGGCGGAGGCGGGGAGCGGACCGCTGGTCTTGGCCTTCCACGCCGCCCAACGCCGGACCGCCCCCCAGTTTACGATCCCCGGCCACAAGGGACGCAGCGGCGAACTCGAGCCGGAGCTGAGCGGACCGTTGGCCGCGGACGTGCCCCTGCACGGCGGACTGGACACCGTTCCTAGGCAACGGAGAGGACGCGACCTGCGTCTGTCCGTGTGCTGGGACCACCGGTCGAGGCGGTGGGCTCCGGGGCGGTCCCGGTTCCTGCTTCACGGCCACCTGCCGGTCGAGGCCCGGGCTTACGGTCGGCTCCACAGGCAGTTAGCGTCTCCGCCGCACTGGCGGTGACGGCGGGGTGAGCCCACCCAGCCAGGTTGATCGCCGCGTTGAGGTCGCGGTCCAGCTCCAGCCCGCAGCTCTCGCAGCGGTAGGTGCGCTCCGAGAGCGCCAGCTCCGGTTTGACCGCACCGCAACCCGAGC
>JAJZGN010000241.1 GCA_021798435.1 bacterium
GTCTACCGCGGGCAACCGGCGCGGGTCCTGGTGGAGAGGGCCACCGGCGCCGACCTGCTGGTGGTTGGCTCCCGCGGGCTAGGGGAATTCAAGGCTCTGCTCCTCGGCTCGGTGAGCCAGGAGTGCAGCCAGCACTCCCCAGTGCCCGTGGTGATAGTCAGGGACCGAGAGGACCCTAGGACGCCAGGCGCGCCTCCAGGGTGATCTCGGGTCCCGCCAGGGCCACCGAGACCGGACAGGTCGCCTTGGCGCGCTGGGCGAACTCGCGGAAGGTGGCCTCGTCGATGCCGGGCACCCGCCCCACCGTCGACAGTTCGATGAGGGTGATCCGGAAACCGGACTCCTGCCGCTCGAGGTGGACCTTGGCCTCCGTCTCCACCCGCTCGGGCTCGTGGCCCGCGCCGGCGAGGGAAAGCGAGAGGGCCATCGAGAAGCAGGCGGCGTGGGCGGCTCCCAGCAACTCCTCGGGATTGCTTCCGCTCCCCTCTTCAAAGCGCGAGCGGCGCGAGTAGCTGGTGACGAAGTCTCGGCTCTCGGGCACGATCTCGCCACCCCCCCCGGCCTCGTTGGGTTCCCAAACCGCTCGCGCGCTCCTCACCGCCATGGCACACCTCCCAACCGGAGGCGTGCCGAGCGGCCCACCTCCCGAACTGAAAAACCCAGATTACCTCCCGCTCCCCTGGTCCCCGCGGAGGACCCGCAGAGCCCCGCGGATGGGGTCGAAGTGTCGGTCGGCCACCCGCTCCTTGAGCGGGATGATGGCGTTGTCAGTGATCTGGATGTGCTCCGGACAGACCTCGGTGCAGCACTTGGTGATGTTGCAATAGGCGAGGTCACCCTCCCCGGAAAGCTGGGGCAAGCGGTTCAGAACGTCTTTGGGATGCATCTCCAGCGACGCCATCCGCACCATGAAGCGGGGGCCGAAGAAGCGCCCCATCCCGTCGTGCTCGCGCATCACATGGCAGACGTCCTGGCAGAGGAAGCACTCGATGCAGCGGCGCTGTTCGATCACCCGCTCGATGTCGCGCTGCTGGATGTCGAAGGGCGCCGCCTCACCAGGCGCGGGGGTGAAGGGCTGGATCTGGCGGTTGACCTCGTAGTTCCAGCTCACGTCGGTCACCAGGTCCTCCACCTTGGGGAAGACCCGCATGGGCTGAACGATCACCTCCTGGGAGAGGGCGAGAACCTCGTCCACCCTGGTCTTGCACAGCAGCGACGGCCGCCCGTTTATCTCGGCGCTGCAGGAGCCGCACTTGGCGGCCTTGCAATTCCAGCGGCAGGCCAAATCGCCCGCCAGGTTGGCCTGGATCCAGTGGATGCCGTCCAGCACCACCATCCCCTCCACCACCGGCACCCGGTAGTGCTGGAAGGCGCCGCCGGAGGCGTCTCCCCGCCAAACCCGGAAGGTGACCTCCCGGTCCGTCTCCCCGTCCTCGTAGGAGATGCGCAGCTTCTTGGGCAGCTCCTCGTCGGGTGAAATCTCCGGCGGGGAAGCGGGCTGCCCTTTCTGCCGTGCCCGAAGCTTGGCCTCGGCGGCGTCGGCCACCGCGGTCGCCGCCACCCTGGTCTGGCCAGCGGCCAGCTCCGCCAGCCTCTCCGGCAGGGGGTCCAGGGGGCGCTGGTCCACCTCCATGTGGCCTCCACCACCCGCCCGGGTGACCAAGTTCACATGCCCCAGCTCCTCGTCGCGGTCCGGGTAGTCCAGGCGCCACTGCG
Source organism: bacterium (assembly GCA_021798435.1). Taxonomy (GTDB): domain Bacteria; phylum Chloroflexota; class Dormibacteria; order Aeolococcales; family Bog-877; genus JAJYXT01. The sequence goes on from JAJZGN010000241.1 coordinate 1,717, forward strand.
ACCCCCGGCTCTCGCGCCGCTCCAAGCCGGAGCGGACGATGGCTTCGCTCACGGTTAGCATGAAGAGGTCATCCCGAGCGGTGCTGAAGCCAGGGTTGTAGGCTCGGTCTCCCTGCACCCTGATCCTCTCCGCCCGCTCCTTGAGCTCGAGGATCCTCTCCAGCGCCTCGCGCAGCGACTCCTCGGTGCGCGCGATGGCCGCCCCTGCCTGCATCGCCTCCTGCAGCTCGCGGTGCAGCCGGTAGGGGTCCTCCCCCTCCCCTCCGGACAGCGGGCGCAGCAGGATTTGGCGCTCCTCCTCGATCTGGCCCTCATCAACCGCGGGGAGCTGCGGCAGCGTCTTGGCGTATTCGGCGGCGGCCTCGCCCGCGCGCTTGCCGAACACCAGGATGTCTCCCAGGGAGTTCCCGCCCAGCCGGTTGGCACCGTGAAGGCCGGCCGCCACCTCGCCGGCGGCGTACAGCCCGGGCACGGTGGTGGCGGCTGTCTCGGCCTCCACGTTCACCCCCCCCATGGTGTAGTGGATGGTGGGGGCCACCTCCATAGGCTCCTTGGTGATGTCGACCCCGGCCAGGCTGTGGAACTGCTCGTACATGGAAGGCAGCCGCCGGCGGATGGCCTCGGCCCCGAGGTGGGTCACGTCCAAGAAGGCTCCCCCGTGGGGCGAGCCGCGCCCGGCCTGGACCTCCTTGAAAATGGAGCGGGCCACCACGTCCCGGGAGGAGAGGTCCTTCTTCACCGGGTCGTAGCGCTCCATGAAGCGCTCGCCCAGAGAGTTGCGCAGGATGCCACCCTCTCCCCGGACCGCCTCGGTGACCAGGATCCCCCTGGCGCCCGGCGGCCACACCATCCCGGTGGGGTGGAACTGGACGAACTCCATGTCCTTGAGCTCGGCTCCGGCCTCATAGGCCATGGCCGCCCCGTCCCCGGTCCCCTCCCAGGAGTTGGAGGTGATGCGGTACATCCGGCCCCAACCCCCGGTGGCCAGCACCACCGCCTTGGCCCGGATGGTGATGAACGCCCCATCCGCCCGCTGGTACCCGGTGGCCCCGGCGATCCGGTCACCATCCTTCAGCAGCCGGGTCATGGTGGTCTCCATGTGGACCGTCACCCCCTCCTGATGGACCAGGCGATCCTGGCAGGTGCGGATGAGCTCCAATCCGGTCCGGTCACCGATGTGGG
>JAJZGN010000242.1 GCA_021798435.1 bacterium
AACCGCCACCAGCGCCCCCAGGAAGCCCGCCACCTCGACCCCGGCGAAGAGCGCCACCAGGGTCAGGAGGGGGTGGAGCTGCACGAAGCGGGCCTGGATCCTGGGCACCAGGACATACCCCTCCACGGCGTGGATGAAGAGAAAGAGGAAGAGGGTGAAGAGCGCGAGAGTCGGGCTCTTGGTGAAGGCCAGAAGGAGGGCCACCGCGCCTCCCGCGAACGGCCCCACCAGCGGGATGAGCTCGAAGAGCCCGGCGGTGAGGGCGATCACCAGGGGGAAGGGGACTCCGAGGAGGGCGGTGCCCACTCCCGCCAGGGCTCCCACCACCACCGCCAGCACCAGCTGGGCCCGGACGTACCCGCCCACCACCACCACGTAGGCCTCCAGGGCGAAGTCCACCTCCCGCCCCGCCCGGGTGGGCAGCAGCGCCAGCAGCCCGGATCGGAGCCGGGGGGCGTCGCGCATCAGCCAGAAGGCCAGCACCAGGCTGACCACCACGTCCACCAGGATGCCGATCGCCCCGGCGATCCCGCTCACCGCGAGCCCGGTGAGCTGAGGGGCGAGGGACGCCAGCTTGGAGGTGAGGAAGCTGACCGCGTTGACCTTTATCCCGTGGGCCTCCAGCTGGTGCTGCAGGCTCCTACCCAGCACGTCCCCCCGATGGACCAGACCCGGCACCTGCTGGGCCAGGGACCGGCCCTCCTGGGCCAGGGGACCGGACACCATCCAGCCCACCAGGACCAGCACCCCCATCCCCACCAGCATGGTGAGCAGGACGGCCAGGGTCGCCGGAAGGTGGAGCCGGCGCTGGGCGCGAGCCGAGACAGGTGCTCCGAGGATGGCCACGATCCCGGCTACCAGGAGGCAGACCAGGACGGTGAGTACCGCCTCCGCCAGCCCCCTCAGGACCAGGAAGAGCTGGTAGGCGAGGAAGAGCGCCAGCAGCACCCCCGCCGCCCGCCCCCAGAGGAGGGCGGAGCGGCGCAGCCGCCCGTCGTCCGGAGGGGGACTGGCGGGGGGTGGCGTGGGCGGGAGCGAAGAGGCCATCCTGGCGGCGAGTGTAGGGGACCGGCGACCTCAGCCGACCTCCACCTGCAGCTGCTGGAGGCCGGTGGCCCCGTCGGGATAGCTGCCGGTGGCGCTCGTGGTCTGAGGACGGGACGAGCCGTCGGTGGCCCGCACCGTGAGCTGGTACAGCCCCGGGGCCGGTGCCCAGGTAAGGCTCCAGACCGTCCAGCAGTACGGTGAGAGCGGCGGCTCCAGTTTGGCCCGCTGCCAGCTCCTGCCCCCGTCCACGCTCACCTCGACCCGGGAGATGCCCCGGAGGCCGGCGTAGGCGACTCCGCTAAGCAGGTAGCGTCGGCCCCCGGACAGCTGCCCGCTGGCGGCTGGGAAGTCGAAACGGGAGAAGGTCCTGGGGAGGGCAGCCGGGTTCCACCCCTGCTGCTCCCAGTACCCCGCATAGGTACCCCTGGTGAACCGCACCCCGGTCAGCCACTTCGGGTTCTTCATCCCGTACAACCCGGGCGCGAGGATCCGCGCCGGGTAGCCGTGCTCCGCGGGCAGCGGGCGGCCGTCCAGCCTGGTGGCCAGAAGCGTCCCGGGGTTGATCCCTTGCGCGAGATCCAGGCTCTCGGTGTAGCCGTCCGCACACTCGAAGACCAGCTGGTTGGTCCCCGCCGGCACCCCGGCGAGCTCGACCAGCTTCGCCAGGGGAACCCCGCGCCAGCTGCCGTTGCTGATCAGGGTCCCGCCCACCGGGTTGGAGATGCACTCCAGGGTCTGGAACTGCTCCTGCTGGGGCATGGCGGAGAGATCGGCCAGGGACAGGGTCAGTGTCCTGGATCCGGTTACGGTGAGGCGCCACCTGGACCCCGAGATCCGCGGAGGGCCGAACAGGTCCTTGGAGACGACGTAGAAGTCCTGGGGAGACGTCACCGGGGCGGGCAGCCGGCCGAGGGTGGAGCCGGAAGCGGGCGAAGGGGGCGCGGCGGCGATCGCCCTCACCCCGAGGTACCCCAGCGAGACCGCACCCAGGGATCCTCCCACGAGCTCCAGGAAGCTCCGCCGGCTGAGCTGGGTTCCGAGGAGGTCCCGGCGGGGGGCACCGGAACGGCGGCCCCGAGCCAGCTCCGGGAGGGTGGGCGGCAGCAGCGCCACCAGCCACTCCAGGAGGGTGGCCCAGGTGGCGCTGGTTCCCAGCCCGCCCTCGGCCGCCACCACCAGGGGCAGGGTGAGGAGCCAGAGCAGTGCCGCCCCCAGAAGGGCGACCTGCCACCTCGGGGGCCGGAAGCGGGTGATGATGACCGCCGCCACCGCCGCCACCGCCGCCAGCAGGAGAGCGGTGCCCAGCACCAGGAGGGGCCGCCCGCGCTCCTGGAGGGCGTCGATCAGGGCCCCGAAGACCGGTCCTGGGGTGAGCACCACGAGCCCGCTCGCCACCGCCTGGAGCAGGCCGGGCAGGCCGAGGAGCTGGAGGGCGAGGCTGACGGAGACCGCCAGCAGCCCCGAGGCGGCTCCCAGCCGGGCGGCCGGCCGCCAAGGCGGGCGGAGGGCCGGCCGGGGGCGGGCCTCGCTCACATCCCCTGCAGCCCGGGTTCCGCGGGCAGGCTGGAGGGCACGGGCGCCGCGCCGATCCGGGCGGGACGGAGGTCCCGAAGCAGCAGCCGCAGCTGCTCACGCCCCCTCCAGCGGTTCACTTCGAGCTCGAAGAGCACGTCCACCCTCCGCCCCACCGGGAGGTGGGGATGGAGGAGGGGGCGGTTAAAGGTGATCGCCTCGGCCGAGCCGCTCTGGTCCGCCAGCCCCACCCGGAGGTGCTCCTTGCCGCTTCCGAAGGGGGCGGCGGCGGTGACCTGGCAATCCAGGGCGCAGAGCAGCACCTGGGGGTTG
>JAJZGN010000036.1 GCA_021798435.1 bacterium
CTCCGATGGCCAGCCCCAGCCCCAGCCGCCCGAGAGGACGGGCGGCGGGGCGCCTCCCGGAGGCGCGCAGCGCCACCGCCCCGGTGAGGATCGCCAGCGCGGAGAGGTTCAGGATGCCGTGAAGCGCCCCCATTCGGCGCTCGTGGCCGTAGCTGTCCTGCCAGTCCGCGATCCCCGAGGCGGCCGCAGCGACGCCCGCGGCGCAGCCGGCCGCCATCAGCAGGTCGGCCGCCCTCTCCTCGCCGGCGAGGTCGAGGAGGGCCGCGCCGGTCCAGGCGCCGAGGGGGATGTCGGTGAGAGCGGGGTGCAGCGGATGCCCGAGCCAGGGGCCGTTGAGAAGGTTCTTCGCAGAAGCCGCCGGGGGGCCACCCCGCCTGATCCCGGCTCCAACCAGCCGCTGGCCCAGGTCCGCAAGCGGATCAAGGAAGCGCATGGCCCTCACCCACCTGTCTAGATCCAAGTTCATCATCGCCCACCTCCTGCACCCGGCCCCCGCTCCCCAGGGGACCCACAATAACCCCAATGGTCGTCCTGATCCTGGAGGCCGAGCCGGAGTACGCGGCCGTGGCCGCCCACTTGGTGGGCCAACTCCCCAACTTGAGCTCGCGAGTGGCCGGTTCACTGGACGGGCTGGAGCTGGCCCTGCGCGAGGAGGCGCCCGCCGCCATCCTGGCGGATCTCGAGCTCCTCCAGGGGCTGCGCGGGGTGGAGGCGGTCCGGGCCATGTCGACCTGCCCCCTGGTGGTCCTCGGGGAGACGCGCCAGGCTCCCTCGCTGATGGAGGCCGGCGCCGACTACGTGCTGCCCAAGCCCTACCCGCCGGCGCTTCTCACGGCCACCCTTCGGGCGGTGCTCCGCCGCCGGCAGGTGGAGAGGCGGTCCGCCGGCCGGGTGGTCGAGGTGGGTCCGCTCATCGTCGAGCCCGCCCGGCGCAGCGCCCGGATCGAGGGCCGGCGCCACCTGCTCAGCCCTCGCGAGGCTGACCTCCTCGAATACCTGGCGCTGAATGCGGGGACGGTGCTGTCCCGCCAGCAGATCATCGAGGGGGCGTGGGGGGGTGACGCACGCGCCACCCCGGCCGCGGTGACCATGTGCGTCCATCGTCTCCGTCGCAAGTTGGAGCCGGACCCAGAGCACCCGCGCCTCCTGCGCTCCAGCCGGGGTGGTGGGTACCTCCTGCAAGCGCTCCCCCCGGGCTCCTGGTGAGCGGCGAGGGGAGGCCCGTCCTGGTCACCGGGGCCTCTGGCTTTGTGGGGCGGTGGGTGGCGTCCGCGCTGGGGCTGGCCGGCTACCAGCCCCGCCTGCTGGTGAGGTCGACGGCGCGGGTCCCGGCCCAGCTGGCCGGGATGGAGGTGGCCATCGGTGACCTCACCTCCCCCGGAACCCTGCCCCCGGCGCTCGAGGGGTGCTGGGGGGTGGTGCACTGTGCCGCCGACTATCGCCTCGCCCTCGGGCCCGGGGATCTCCGCCGGATGCTGGAGGTCAACGTCGGCGGGACCGCCACGCTACTTCAGGCGGCCGCCCGGGCCGGAGTGGCGAGGTTCGTCCACTGCAGCACCGTGGGCACCCTGCACTTCAGTCGGGCGGGGGAGGTTCGGTCCGAGCTGGACCTGGCCCGGGATGCCTCGGACCTGCCCGGCGCCTACAAGCGAAGCAAGTGGGCGGCCCAGAAGCTGGCCGAGGGTTTCTCAGGGCCGATGCAGGTGGTGGTGGTTCAGCCGAGCACCCCGGTGGGGGCAGGTGACAGCCGGCCGACCCCGACCGGGGCCATCATCCGGGACTTCCTTGCCGGACGGATTCCGGCGGCCACCGACACCGGCCTCAACCTGGTCGACGTCCGGGCGGTGGGGAGGGGTCACGTGCTGGCCCTGGAGAAGGGCGGGCCCGGCCGGCGCTACATCCTGGGCGACCAGAACTGGACCATGGGCCGGCTCCTCGCCGAGCTGGCCCGACTGGCCGGGCGCCCCGCTCCCCGGTTTCGGATCCCGATCTGGATGGGCCTGGCCGCGGCCGTGGTCAGCGAGGGATCGGCGGCCGCCCGTCGGCGGGCACCCGGGATCCCTCTCACCGCCGTCCGGATGGCGGCCAGGCCGATGTACGTGACCGCGGGGCGGGCGCGGTCGGAACTCGGCTGGACGCCCGGCGACCTCAATGAAGCGCTGGGCCTGGCGGTGGCCGAGCTGGCGCCGCAAGAGGACTCCTGAGCTGCCCGCCTGGATCCCCGCCCTGGTTGGGCGCTGGTACGCCATCCTCCCCTGGCTGCTGACGGCCGCGGTCCTGGTCCGCACCTTCGGCTGGCGCCGGGCGCTGCCGCTGCTGGCCGGGGGATACCTGATCGCCTGGCTGGCCGAGTGGGGCTCAACCGCCGGTCCGGGCGTCCCCTTCGGCGTCTACCACTACCGGCCTTTCGGCCTGCGTTCCGACCTGCGGGTCGTGGGGGTCCCCCTCTTCGACAGCCTGAGCTTCACCTGGCTGGCGGTCTCCTCGTTCACCGTCCTGGGCAGGCTGGGCTCCCGAGGGGCGGCCCGGGTGGCGCTCACGGGGATCGCCATGGTCGCCATCGACCTGGTGGTGGACCCGGTGGCCCTCCGGGGTGGCCGCTGGTGGCTGGGGTCGATCTACACCTACCCTCAGGGGAGCGGGGTCTGGTACGGGGTCAGCCTCCTCAACTACGTCGGCTGGCTGGCCGTCGGGGTGGCCATCGCCCTCTGGATCCGTCTCTGCCTCGGGGATTACCCGGGCTCCCTCCGGGGTCCGCTCACCTTGGGCGGACTCCTGCTCCTGGGGGTGATGCTGCAGAGCGCGGTGCTGGCGCTACTGCTGGGAGTGGGGCCGAGCGCGCTCGGCGCGGTCCTGGTCCTGGTCCTCACGGGTCTGGTGGCCCGGCGCACCGGCTGGCCGAAACCGCGGCCGACGGAGCTGCTGGTGGCCTGTGCCCTGGACGCCGAGGCGGCCGCCTGCCGAAGAGCGCTGGGTGGAAGGTGGGAGCGGGATCCGGCCAACGACCTGGTGCGCTGGAGACGCCGGGGCGGTGGGGTGGAGGTCTGGGCCACCGGGACCGGCCCTGACCGGGCCCGGGCCGCCGGTGCCCTGGCCACTCCGGGAGCCCGCGTCCTGGTGGCGGGGGTTGCGGGCGCGCTGCACGACTCCTGGGCGACGGGCACCGTCGCGGTCGCCCGCCGGGTGCTGGCCGAGGGCCGAGAGCCGGTCGCCCCCGATCCCGCCATCACCTCGGAGCTGGGCACCCTCCCATCTGTCCGGCTGGCGACCATCGCCTCGGTGGGGGCGGTGGCGGATGACCCCCGGGAGCGCGACCGGCTCCGCTCCCTCGGAGCGGACCTCGTGGAGATGGAGATGGCCGGCTGGTCCTCAGGCCGCGACCTGGCGGTGGGGGGCCTGCGCGTGGTCTTGGACCGCCCCTCGGATCCTCTGGGCCCGTTTGCCGGCCTGGTGCCCGAAGGTCGCCGGGGTGCGTCGCCGCTGCGCGTGCTGGGTCTGCTGGCCCGGCGACCGGCGTCGCTTGGGCCCCTGATCCGCCTGGGCGGCAGCCAGCAACGGGTGCTGGCCCAGCTGGGCAGCGCCCTCGCCGAGGCGGTCCACCTTCTGGTGGGGGACGAAGGCCACACCTTCCGGGCTGCCGGGTCGCTGCCGGGTCCGGGCGGGTGAGCGACCTTGGTCTGCCTCTCGCCCGGGCATGGCCGAGGCCGCGGGCACCATTCGGCCCGCACACCTTGCCTCGGGCGGGGCCCGGCGCGTTCACGAATTCGGGTCTCTTACAGCCGCCCCCGCGACCGGCGACCACTTCCGGGGGGAAGCCTCGGGAGCGGTCAGGCGAGGAGGTGCGCGGCCGCCGCCCGGCCGCTGCGCACCGCGCTCTCCATCGTCGCCGGCCATCCGGTGCGGGTCCAGCTCCCGGCCAGCGCCACCCCGGGGAAGGCGTCGCCGGGGCCCGGACGCAGGGCCGCCGAGCCGGGGTGGGGCCAGAAGGTGGCGTGGGCCTCTCGCGTGACCCGGCTGTGGATCAGGCGGGCCCGAGCCGCGGGTGGGAAGCTCGCCTGGCACAGCTGCCAGATCTCGGCGGAGAGCCGGGCCTCGGGGGCCCTGACCTCCTCTCCCGCGGCGGAGATGGAGATGGCTGCGTGCCAGCTTCCGTCCCGCAGCTGGTCGTCCAGCCGGGAGCGGTCGAAGGCCCACTGGAGCGGGCTCCTGGGGATGAGGGTCACGGCGCCCGGCAGGAAGGGGCGGTCGGTGAAGAGATGTACGTTCACGATCGGAGAATCGGGGATGCCGGCGGCCGCCTCCAGGGCGGGGGTGGACCGTCCGCCCGCGAGGAGGAGGCGGTGGGCGGGCCTCGCGGGGAGCGCCAGGACCGCCAGGTCGAAGGTCTCGTCCTCGCCGGCGCCGCGAGTCACACGGACCCGGGAGCCCGGCCCGCTGCCGACCGAGGCGACGCGCGAGTCAAGGCGGAGCTCCACACCGGCCCTCTCCAGGGCCCGGCGCGCCGGGAGGTCCAGCCAGCGGGTGAGGTCGGTCCCGGGGACCCGAAGAGCTCCGGCGCGGGACGAGCTTAAAAGCCCCTCCCGGACCACGAAGGCGGCCAGCTCGGCGCTGCAGCGGTCGAGGGGGGCGTTGCAGGCGGCCACCAGGAAGGGCTCCCAGAGCTGGGAGATCAGCCGTTCCGGCTGGCCGAGGCCCCTCAGCCAGCCCAGGGCGGGCAGGGCATCGAGTCCTCCCGGGCCCTCCCGCAGCGCGGAGGCCACCTGGGCGACGTGCAGCAGCGCGCCCCTCGGCAGGTTGGGCCAGCGACTGACCACCGGAAGGAGGTGGAAGGGAGCCGGCAGGGGCGCGGCGGAGAGCCGGCGCGGGCGGGGGTGCCCAGGATCCACGACCGTGAGCTCCAGGCGATCCTGGCGGAGGGCCGGCTCGACTCCGAGGCGGTCGAGCAGCGCCTCCAGCTCGGTGCAGCATCCCAGGTAAACGTGCTGCCCGGTGTCCACCCGGCCGGCCACCGGGTCCGGTACCGAGCGGCAGAGCCCGCCCAGCTGACCGGAGCGCTCCAGGAGGGCGACCTGGCATCCCGAGCCCGCCAGATCCAGCGCCGCCGTGATCCCGGCCAGGCCGCCCCCCACGACCACCGCCCTCATCGCTGCCTCAGGGCCGGAGGGTGGCGCTCGCCCAGGCGACGAGGGCCAGCCCAACCTTGTGGCTGGGGCTGAGCCTGACCCGCTGGCCCTGCACGTCGTATCCGTCCCGCTCGATCCGGTCCAGCAGCGCCTGGTACAGGGCGGCGAGCGCCGCCGGGCAGCCGCGGGCGTCCCGCTCCACCAGCGGCACCAGCTGGAGACCACTCCGAAAACGCTCCCGGGCCAGCGCCACCTCGTGGGCCATGAGGTCGTGGTAGCGGGCGGAATTCGGACCCCTTCCCCCCACCAGGAGGTCCTCCTCGGAGAGCTGAAAGCGGTCCATCACCTCATCGGGCAGGTAGCGCCGTCCCGCGGCCAGGTCCTCCCCCAGGTCGCGCAGGATATTGGTTCGCTGCATCGCCTCCCCCAGGTCCACGGCCAGCTTCTCCACCCGAGGATCCTGGTAGCGAAAGATCCTGGCGCTGAGGAGCCCGACCACCCCGGCCACTCCGAAGCAGTAATCGGCGAGCTCCCGCTCGGAGTGGATCCGCAGCGGGCGGCAGTCTGCGGCGCAGCCGTCGATCACCTGGTTCAGGTGCGCTGGTGAGAGGGAGAACCGCTGCGCGGTGTCCACCAGGATGAGCCATCCCGAGTCCGGCGGGTCCCCGGCCAGGCTGCGCCCCAGGGTCCTGCGGTAGGAGTCGAGCCGCCGGAGCCGCAACCCGGCCTCCTCCGGGGCGTCGGCGATATCGTCCGCGCCCCGACAGAAGCGGTACAGGGCGTGGAGCCCCTGGCGCTTCTCTGCGGGCAGGAGCCGGAAGGCGTAGTAGAAGTTGCCGGCCGCCGCCCGCACCTCGCGGGCGCAGCGGCGGTACCCCAGTTCCAGCCGGGCCGAGCTGACGCTCACGCGATCCCCGAGCGGCCGGGGCGGAGCGCGGCCAGGGATCCCAGAAGGGCTCGGCGCCGAGATCCCCGGGGCAGCCCTGCCTTGCCTGCGAAGACCTGGTCCCCAGCCGCCAGCACCCCGTCCGAGGCCTCGATGCCACTCAGGATGAAGGTGGCCATCTCAAGCCGCATGAGCCCAGGTGTGCTCGCCGCCAGGGGCCATCCCTGGCGCAGCAGGCTCCGGGCCCGGCCCACGGCGTGGGCCAGGGCCGCCCGCATCCCTGGCGTGGGACGGCCCCGCCACCAATCCGCCTCGTCCACCCCGTGTTGGGCGAGGACCTCAGCCGGCAGGTAACGTCGCCCCCGTTCCCGGTCGGAGGCCACGTCCTGCCACATGTTGACCAGCTGCAGGCCGCTGCAGATGGAGTCGGAGAGCGAGACCCGCTCCGGGTCCCGGATCCCCTCCAGGGCCAGGACGAGCTCTCCCACCGGATTGGCGGAGAGGTCACAGTACCGGTCCAGCTCCTCCCAGGTCGAGTAGGCAAGCACCTCCTGGTCCTGCTGGTTGGCGGCGATCAGCCGCGAGAACGGATCCCGGGGCAGGCTGAAGCGCTGGATCACCGGCCGCAGCCGGGCGAAGACCTGGTGCTCGGGTGCGCCGGTGTAGCAGGCCTCGAGCTCCTCCCGGCAGCGTTCGAGCTGGCCCAGGGGGTCTCCGAGCCGCTCGTCTCCGATGTCGTCCACCAGCCGGCAGAAGCCGTAGATCGCGGCCCTGGCCTCCCGCCGGGAGGGCCGAAGCAGCCAGGCGGCGATGGGGAAGTTCTCGCGGCCCCGCGCCTCTGCCAGCCGGGTCCGGGAGTACTCGGGTAGCGGCGCCCGGCTCACCAGCTGGATCCCAGCTCCCTGCCGGGTGCCGAGAAGCGGGCGAGAGCCAGCACCGGAAAGATGGTGGCGTACAGCCGGTAGCGCAGGTAGAAGGCGCGGGGGAATCCGGTGCCGGTGAAGTAGGGGTCGTCCCACCCCCCCTCGGGGAGCTGGGTTTCGGCGAGGCTCCGAGCGGCGGCTGCGGCGGCTGCCTGCAACCGGCCTACCTTGTCCAGCCCCCCGGAGCCCCGCGCCGCCGCCAGGAGGGCCATGAGCGCCCAGGCGGTCTGGGAGGGGGTCGCCTCTCCCCGTCCGATGTGCTCTGGCTCATGGTAGGAGAGCACCGACTCCCCGAAGGACCCGTCGGGATGCTGGTGTTCGGCCACCCAGAGGCCGAGCCGCAAGAGGCGCTCCCGATCCACCGGACCGGCACCCACCGCCAGCGCCGGCGCCACCGCGGCCGCGCCGTAAACGTAGTTCACACCCCAGCGGCCGAAGTAGGCGCCGGATCCCTCCTCGGAGCGGCGCAGCCAGGCGAGCGCTCTCAGCCGGGCCGGCTCCAGATCGTCTCCCCCGCAGCGCACCAGCGCCTCGACCACGTGGGCGGTCACGTCGGGGCTGGGCGGGTCCAGCACCTCCCCGAAGTCCGAGGTGGGCAGGTGCTCCACCCAGCTGCGCCGGTTGTCCACGTCAAAGGCCCCGAATCCACCATCCTCACCCTGCATCGCGAGGAGCCAGCGGAGCGCGCGCTCCATCGCCGCGCCCACCTCGCCGGGCTCGTGCCGCCGGTGGCCGGCCGCGGTCAGGGCGCAGAGCACCACGGCGGTGTCGTCAGTGTCGGGGTATTGGTCGTTGAAGAGCTCAAACGGCCAGCCGCCCGGGGTGACCCCCGGGCGCCTCACCGCCCAGTCTCCAGGGCGCCTAACCTCCCGCCCCATGAGCCACTCCACCCCCCGGCGGAGGGCGGGATGATCGGGGGGCAGACCGGCATCCGCCAGGGCCCAGACCGCCAGAGCGGTGTCCCAGACCGGCGAGATGCAGGCCTGGAGCCGGAATCCCTGCTCGTCCTCGATGCCGAAGCTCTCCAGCGCCGCCAGCCCCGAGCGCACCGCAGGGTGGTCCAGCCCCAGCCCCCGGGCGCGGAGCGCCATCAGCCCGTACACCCAGGGGGGCTGGATGCCAGCCCAGGAGCCGTCCGCCTCCTGGTGGTCCAGGACCCACCTCTCAGCCCTCGCCAGGGCCAGCCGGCGGGTTGGGGTCCAGGGCAGGCGCTCGTAGTGGCGCGCCAGCCGCTCCGCCACCCGCCAGCCCCAGGTCCCGGCAGCCCGGCCCCGGGCACCCCGGGGCAGCTCATCCGGGCTGGGTTCGGAGAGCGGGAAGACGGTCTGCTGGGTGCGGAGGATGCTGAGGGGGACGGTGGTGGCTCTGGCCCAGGAGGCCAGGTCGTAGATGCTGCCTGGAAACCGGCCGGGGAGCAGCACCCACTCCGGCGGTACCGCGGGCAGCTCCCGCCAGGGCCAGAGTCCCCCCAGCGCCAGCCAGAGGCGGGTGAACATCCGGGTGGCCTCCACCCCGCCGTGCTCCGCCACGAAGCGGCGGGCGGCCTCCACCTGAGGATGGCTCGGGGGGAGCCCGGCCGCCCTGAGGGCGACCATCACCTCGGTGGTGACGCTCACATCGCCCTCCAGTCCCGGGGCGATCGAATAGCCGCCGCCCGCCCCCTGCTCCCCGAGGAGATGGCGGACCGCCGCCGCCTCCCTCGCGGGATCGACCACCTCGAGGTAGCGGCACAGGAGCACGTACTCGGCGGTGATGGAGGCGTTGCTCTCCAGCTCCCCCATCCAGTGGCCATCCGGATGCTGGCGCCGCAGGAGGCTCGCCACCGCCCGCTCCAGGACGGCTCCCGAGCCCTCCCGGGCGGCGGAGTCCGGGCTCGGCGTCACCGCCACCTCGAGGGTCAAGACGCTCTCTCCCCCAGCCAGCGGCAGAGTATCTCGATCTCCCCCGCCACCTCCTCCTGGAGGGGCAGCCGGGCGGCGGCGTTGAGGGCCTTCTCGGTCCAGGCCGTGGTGAGTCCCTGGCAGCGGTCGGCCACCCCACCGTCCCGCAGCAGGGCCACCGCCGCCGGCAGGTCGCCCGGGCGCAGCCCGGGGGGTTCCAGCCATCCCCGGGCCGCGCTCCCCAGGTCGCCGTTGCCACCCAGCGCCAGGAGCAGCGGAAGGCCCTGCTTGCCGCGCACCAGGTCGTTGCCCACCGGCTTGCCGGTCACCACCTCGTCGCCGAACACGCCGAGGGCGTCGTCCCGCAGCTGGAAGGCGATGCCCAAAGTGCGGCCGAAGGCCCCGCAGGCCGATACCGTGTCCGCCCCCGCTCCTGCGGCGATCGCCCCCAGCGCCGTGGCGGCCCCCATCAGCGCTCCCGTCTTGAGCTCCACCATCCGCATGTAGGTGGAGAGCCCGTGGAAGGGGGCACCGGTGCCGGAGATGTCGACCTGCTGCCCCGCCACCATCTCCATGGTGGCGCGGCTCAGCTCAGCGCTGGCCCTCTGGGCCACCTCGGGGTCCAGCTCCCTGGCCGCCAGCAGCTGGAAGGCCAGGGTCAGGAGGGCGTCCCCGGTGTTGAGGGCGGTGGGAAGCCCGTAGCGAACCCAGAGGGCCGGCTGCCCGCGGCGGGCGCGGTCCTCGTCGACGATGTCGTCATGGGCGAGGGAGAAGTCGTGGACCAGCTGGACAGCGGCGGCCAGGTGGGCAGCCACCTGCGGGTCCGCTCCCAGCCCCTCTCCGACCAGCATGGTCAGGGTGGGTCGGAGCGCCTTGCCAGGGCGCGCGCCCGCCTCCAGGCCGAGGTGATATCGCCCCGGGCCGGCCACCTCAGGCGGCAGGAGGGCGCAGGCTCGCTCCAGCCCTGAGGTCACCCGCTCCTGGTACCTGCCCAGAAGGTCCTGGGCGGCTCGGGACAGATCCGCTGTCAACCCCTCAGGCCGTGCCTCCAGGAGGGCGGGCTCCTCAGAGGGCACGGCAGGCGGCCTCCACCTCGTCCACCACCCAGGAGGGGGTCGAGGTTCCGGAGGTTATCCCCACGCGCTGCCCCGAGCTGAACCACTCCGGACGTATCTCGGCGGCGCTCTCCACGAGGTGGGTCGGCCGGACCGTGGAGCAGGTGTCGGCCAGGGCCTGGGTGTTGGCCGATCCCCGCCCCCCGACCACCACCGCCACGTCCACCTGGTCGAGCAGGGAGCGAAGCGCCTCCCGCTGCCGTTGGGTCACCACCGGGCAGGTCGTGTCCCGCACCTCCACCTCCCCGCTGCGCCCGGCCACGACCTCTGCGATCTCCCGGAACCGCGACTGCGGGAAGGTGCTCTGGGAGACCAGCCCGCGGCGCGCCTTCCAGGGCAGCCGCTCCGCCTCCTCCAGACTCGCCACCACCTCGACCTCCGCCCCCTGGGCGGCGGCCCATCCCACCACCCCTCGCACCTCGCTGTGCTCGGAGTGTCCCACCACGACCACGGCGCCCGCCAGCTGCCCCAGATCCTCGGCGTGGTGCTGCACCCGGCGCACCAGAGGGCAGGTGGTGTCCACCACCTTGAGCCCCCGGCGGGCGGCCTCGGCGAAGAGTTCCGGTGGGGCGCCGTGGGCGGTCACGACCACGCTCGGACCCGGGGCCAGGGGGAGATCCCTGGACTCGCGCAGCCCGCGGGCCTCCAGCTCCTCCAGGGCCCGGGCGTTGTGCACCACCTGCCCCAGCGCCAGCACCTCACCGCCGTCCTCCACGGTCCTGCGGGTGAGCTCAAGCGCATCCCGCACTCCGAAGCAGAACCCGGTGTGCCGAGGGCGGACCACCTCCACCGACAAGCCCATACCTCTCCCCGATCGCTTAAAGGCCCTAAAGGATCACCAGGGCCAATTTACCCCGCCAGGATCGCGTTGGTTGTGATCTTAGTCAAGAGTGATCTCACCTATCCGTTATGGAACGGGGAGCTCCGGTCCGCCCCGGGGTACCCTTTGGGGATGCTGGCGCTCACCTTCGACCCCCGGCCCCGGACCCTCCTTCTCGGCGGGGCCGCCTCCCGGCTTCGCCCTGAGTGGGCGCTGGTGGCAGGGGGCCCGCTGGGGTTGCGGGAGGTGCGCGACCCCGTTCGGCCCCGCCCGGAATGGGCCCTCCTGGAGCCGGTCTCAACCGGAGTCTGCGGCTCGGATGTCAAGGAGGCCCTGCTCCAGGCCAGCTCCGACAACCCCCTCAGCGGGCTCATCTCCTTCCCCCACGTTCCCGGCCACGAGATCCTCGCCCGGGTCGTGGAGCCGCCATCGGAGGGCGCCGTCCAGGCCGGCCAGCTGGTCGCGGTGGACCCCTGGCTCGGCTGCCGGGCGCGGGGCCTGGACCATCTGTGCCCAGCCTGCGAGCGCGGCTTCCCCCCCCACTGCCGCTGGGTGCGCTCCGGCGGCCCCTGGGGATCGGGGTACGGAATGCACCTGGGCAACGTGCGGGGCCTCCCGGGAGGCTTCGCTCCGCGCATCACGGCGCATGCCTCCCAGCTGCACCCGCTGCCCCCGGCCATGCCCGCGGAGCTGGCGGTCCTGGCCGACCCGGTGGCCGTGGCCCTGCACGCCCTGGACCGGGTGGAGGGCGACCCGGAGATGGTCCTGGTGCTCGGGGCGGGCACCATCGGGCTGAGTCTGGCCCTCGCGGCCCGCCGCCGCTGGCCCGGGGCGGAGCTCCTGGTGACCTGCGCCTGGGCCCACCAGCGCAGGCTGGTCGAGGGTGTTCCCGGAGTTCCGGTGCCCCCCACGGCGGCCGCCGTCCTCCAGAAGGTGGCGGAGCTCACCGGGGCCGGGCTGGTACGCCCGTGGAGGGGAGGGCAGTGGGCCCTCGACGCCGGTCCGGACCTGGTTCTGGATTCCATCGGGACCCCGGGAACCGTGGAGCTGGCCCTTCGCGCGGTCCGTCCCCGAGGGCAGCTGGTGACCGTCGGAGTGGCCCGGCCGGGACGGGCCGAGAACACCCTCGCCTACTTCAAGGAGGTGCGCCAGGCGGGCTCGAACGGATACGGGAGGGCCCCGGCCGGTCACCAGCTGGACCTGGCTTTGGCCCTGCTGGAGGCGGACCGGGAGCTGGTTTCGGAGTGGATCACCCACCGGTTCCCGCTGGACCTGTGGCGGGAGGCCTTCCGGGCCGCGGCGCGGCCGGATCGCAGCGGCGCGGTGAAGGTCGTGCTCACCCCGGAGCGAGCGGCCCACCCCGGGCGCTGACCTCGTGGGCCTCAATTCGGCCCCGGATCCCGGCCCGCTCTGCTGCCCCCTCCCGGACCCAGGTTTCGAGGCCCGGGGCCCCGGGCAGACTCTGGCTCGGGCGCCGGTCAGGTCGGCTGGTCCCACAACTGAACGGAGAGCTGCAAATTGAGTGAGCCCAACGCGGTCGAGGGGCAGGATCCCCTCCCCGGCGCCCCTGGGGTGGAGACCCTGCCCCTGGTGCCGCTCCGTGACAACGTCGTCCTGCCGCACCAGCTGGCCCCGCTGGGGGCCGGACGGGAGCGGTCGGTGGCCAGCCTGGAGGCGGCCGTGGCCGCTGAGGGGAAGGTGGTCCTGGCGGTTCAGCGGGAGAGCGAACAGGACGAGGTGGGCCTTGAGGACCTCTACCCGATAGCCACCGTCTCCCAGATCGGCGCCTTCCGCCGGGGCGCGGCGGGGGCCCAGGTGCTGGTCGAGGGCCAGCGCCGGGTGCGCCTCCTCGCCGTGGAGGTGGGGGAGCAGT